>JBPEWX010000665.1:0-5662 GCA_052032235.1 Ilumatobacter sp.
AGCCCTCACCGCCGACGCCGCGATCACGTCAACCACCACCTCGAGCCTCGCCGCTTGACATAGGAGCAAGACCCGACCCGGGCGCGCACCGTCGTCACCGGAGTCGGGTGATCTCCGGAAACGTCGACTCCGTCGCCGTTCCCTGCGACACCCGACCCGGTTCGTTCAGTGCTTGGTGGCGCGGAGGACGATGTCGTCGTGGTGGTGGGTGTTGTGGCCGGCGGGGCGGTTGCGGACACCGTGTTCGACGATCGTCCAGGCCGCGGTGTCGAGGCGGGCGGCGATGTCGTCGACCTGGACGTACGCCCGCTGGTCGAACGCAGGCGTGTGGTCGTGGTGGACGTGGCCGTCGAAGGAGTGCCCGACCACCAGCAGTGTGCCGCCGGGCGCCACGGCGTCGAGCATCGCCTCGATCGCCTCGCCCTCCGGCGT
Source organism: Ilumatobacter sp. (assembly GCA_052032235.1). Lineage (GTDB taxonomy): Bacteria > Actinomycetota > Acidimicrobiia > Acidimicrobiales > Ilumatobacteraceae > Ilumatobacter. The sequence goes on from JBPEWX010000665.1 coordinate 433, forward strand.
GCGGGGGATGGCCGGGTAGAAGAGCGACACGAGATCGAACGAACCGGGCTCGAACCCGGCCGACGGCAGATCGGCACACACCGTCTCGATCGACACACCCCGAGACGCCGCGGCGGCCGACGCCCGCTCCAGCGCCGGCGCCGCCACGTCGAGCGCGACGACCTGCCACCCCTGCTCGGCCAACCAGATCGAGTCGGCTCCCTCACCGCACCCGACGTCGAGCACCCGACCGGGCTCCATCCCGTCGGCCTCCACGACCAGCGTCCCGTTCGGGTTCCCGCTCCACACCTGGTCGGTGGAGCCGTACCGGAGGTCCCACTCGTTCGGCGACACCGCGGCGTCGGCCAGGTCGTCGTGCACCAACTCGGCGTTGATGACGGCACCGGCCATGCTGCCCGCTGCCGCCGCCGGGAGCACCTGGAGCATCGGATTCGCGACGTTGCCGGCGGCGTACACACCGCGCACCGCCGTCGCGCCCATCTCACCCACCTCGATCGACGTCGCGATCCCGGACGGATGGACGACCGGCTCGATGCCCAGCGGGGCGAGCATGGCGGCTCGGGCCCGGATGAAGGTGGCGACGGCAACCGCGTCGGCGTCGACGATCTGGCCGCTGCGGAGTTCCACACCCGTCAGTCGACCGCCCGACGCCACGACCCGCACGGCCGGCTCGGCGATCACCTCGACACCGTGCTGCGACAGGTCGACCAGGGCGGCGAGCCCCTGCTCCCCCACCGCTTCGGGGTCGTGCACGACGACCGTGACGTCGTCGCTCAGCTGCCGGAACAGCCCGGCCTGGTGTGCGGCCATCGAATTCGAGGCGACGACCACGATCCGCTGGTCGCGCACCTCCCACCCGTGGCAGTAGGGGCAGTGGATCACCTGGTCGCCCCAGTGGTCGGCGAGCCCGTCGACGTCGGGCAGTTCGTCGGTGGCTCCGGTGGCCACGAGCACCTTGCGTGCACGGACGACGCCGTCGGCGAGGCGGGCGACGAACCGATCGCCGTCGCGCTCGACCGTGTCGACCCGACCGTCGAGGATCTCGACGCCGTAGCTGCGCACCTCGTCCCGGCCGGCGGCGACGAGCTCGCTCGGTGACTTGCCCTCGTAGCCGAGGTAGCCGTGCATGTGGGCCGCCGGCGCATTGCGCGGCTCGCCGCCGTCGACGACGATCACCGACCGTCGCGACCGGGCGAGCATCAACGCTCCGGCCAGACCGGCGGCCGAACCGCCGATCACCACCACGTCGCACCACCGCTGGAATCCGTTCGAATCGCTCATGCCCGGAACGGTAGGGGCCTTTTCACTTTTCGCCGAGCACCTTGCAGAATTCGCAAGATGCCGGCAGACTGCCGTGATGAGTGATCTCGCCGACATCGAGCGACTGGTCCGCACCCGCATCCGGAGCCTGCGAACGACGTTCGGGTGGTCGCTCGACGACCTGGCCGACCGCAGCAACCTGAGTGCGTCGACGATCAGCCGGATCGAGAACGGCAAGCGTTCGATCAGCCTCGACGTCCTCGTCGCCTTGGCGGCGGCGCTCCAGGTCGACATGGACGAACTGCTCGACGTGCGCCGCGACGACGACGTCGTGATCCGCCCCGTCCCCACCACGCACCCGCACCGCACCACCTGGCTGCTGAGCCGCCCGACGGGCAACACCTTCGCGATCAAGATGCGCCTCGAACCGGTCCCGCACACGGGCGAGCCGGGTGTTCATCCCGGCCACGACTGGTTCTTCGTCCTCGAAGGTCGGGTCATGCTCGTGCTCGGAGATCGCGAGATCGTCGTCGAAACGGGTGAGGCAGCCGAGTTCGGCACGATGACGCCGCATGCGTTCTGGGCGATCGACGAACCGGCCGAGGTGATCATGGTCTTCGATCGCGACGGCCACCGCGCCCACGTCCACTCCGACCACGACTGAACCGCGTGGGAGACTGGTCGGATGAGCGACCGTGAGTTCGACCTGATCGTGTTCGGTGCGACGAGTTTCGTCGGCCAGATCCTGACGAAACACCTGGCCGAACGCGGCGCCGCGGTGAACTGGGCGATCGCCGGCCGCAACGCCGACAAGCTGGCGTCGGTCGCCGACGAGGCGGGTGTCGACGTCACGCAGATCGTGGCCGACGCCGCGGATGCCGATGCGATGCGGGCCCTCGCCGAGCGGACGAAGGTGGTCGCCTCCACCGTCGGCCCCTACGCCCTGTACGGCTCACCCCTGGTCGAAGCGGTCGCAGCCGTCGGCACCGACTACTGCGACCTCACCGGCGAGCCGCAGTGGATGCGCCGCATGATCGACGAACACCACGACGCCGCCGTTGCATCGGGCGCCCGCGTCGTGCACGCCTGCGGCTTCGACTCGATCCCGAGCGACCTCGGCGTGTGGTTCACCCAGCAACGCGCACAGGAACAGTTCGGCGAACCGTGCACGTCGATCGCACTGCGGGTGAAGGCGATGAAGGGCGGCGCCAGCGGGGGCACGATCGCCAGCGGGCTGAACCTGATCGAGGAGGCCCGCGGCGACGCCGAGCTGCGCAAGCTGCTCGCCGATCCGTACGCGCTCGCTCCGGCCGACCTCCGCAACGGCCCACGTCAGCCGAACGTCGGGCGACCGCAGCGCGACGAGGCCTCCGGCCAGTGGGTCGCACCGTTCATCATGGCGGCCACCAACACCCGAGTCGTGCAACGCAGCCACGCCCTCCTCGGCCGGCCGTGGGGACCCGACTTCCTCTACGACGAGGCGATGATGGTCGGCGGCGGGGTCGGGGGCGCCGTGAAGGCGTCGATGGTCGCCGGCGGGATGGGAGCGTTCGCCGGAATGGCGGCCTTCGGTCCGACCCGGTCACTGCTCCGCAAGGTCGTCCCCGAGCCCGGCGAGGGCCCGTCGCCCGAAGCCCAGGAGGCCGGCTTCTTCGACCTGCGCCTCTACGGCCGCACCGCCGGCGGCGACGAGATCGTGACGAAGGTGACGGGCGACCGCGATCCCGGCTACGGATCGACTGCCAAGATGCTGGCCGAGTCGGCGCTCGCGTTCCTCGACCTGCCGCACACCGAGGTCGGCGGCGGCTTCTGGACGCCGGCGACGGCGTTCGGCGACCTCCTCATCGAGCGCCTCGAGGCCGAAGCCGGCCTCACGTTCGACGTCGTCTGACGACGCCGAAACGCACCGAGCCCGGGATCAGTGATCGTCGCGGAGCGCAGCGCGCAGCTGGTCGATCGTGTACGCAGGCAGCGTCGAGTGGACGAGTTCGGCGCCGGCGAAGCGGTGCAGCTCCGCTTCGAGTGCCCGCACGTCGAGGTCTTCGGCGAGCAGCACCACGGTGGTCGTGCCGTCGGCGACGGCGGCACGGAACCAGTCGACCCATTCGTCGGGCACGCCGAGGTCGACCACCTTGGCGGCGACGGCACCGGCGCCGGCGCCGACACCGAGCCCGGCGACCCAGCCCACCGGTCCGCCGATCAGCAGACCGAGCAGCCCCGACCAGACGGCGCCGGAGAAGGCGGTGCGGCCGGGCTGGAGGTCCATCGTCTCGCGCACCTTCACGTCGCCGCTGTCGTCCTTGGTGACGATCACGGCGTCGCGCAACTTCAGTGACTGCTTGCTGGCGAGCCGCGCCATCGCCGTCAGGAACTCCTGGGCGCGGAACGCGTCACGGAACGAGATGCCGACCAGCGCCTGATCGGTCTCGATCTCGTCGATCGGGGTCGTGATCGGCGCCGTCTCGGGCGGATCGGAGGGCGGGTCCCAGCCGGAAGAGCTCATCGACGTCATGGTACGACGATTCCCCCTACCGCCCTCCGTCGAACCCCGATCGGCCGCCACCGTCTCAGGGTGGACCCAGTTACACTGCCCGACGGCGCTGCGAGCGCCGACGGGATGTGGCGCAGCCTGGCTAGCGCACCTGCTTTGGGAGCAGGGGGTCGCGGGTTCGAATCCCGCCATCCCGACGCAACCGAACCGCCCGCGAGCCGTCAGCGGGCGGCCGTGACGGTGTCGAGGTCGAGGGAGGCGATGAGCGCTTCGACCCGGGTGCGAATGTCGTCGCGGATCTCGCGTACCTCGTCGATCGCCTGGCTCGACGGGCTCGGCAGATCCCAGTCCTCGTAGCGCTTGCCCGGGTAGATCGGGCAGGCGTCGCCGCAACCCATCGACACGATGACGTCGGCGGCGCGGGCGATCTCGTCGGTCCAGGGCTGGGGCAGGTACGACCCGATGTCGATCCCGACCTCGGCCATCGCGTCGACGACGGCCGGATTGAGCTCGACGCCGGGGTCGGTGCCGCCGGAGAACACGTCGACCCGATCGCCGACGAGGTGCCGCAGCCAGCCGGCGCCCATCTGGGATCGGCCGGCGTTGTGCACGCACAGGAACAGCACCGCCGGCTTGCCGAGTGTGCCGACCTCGAGCCGTGCCAGGGCCCGCAATCGGTCGCGCGTCAGCCGCTCGATGAGCAGTGGCAACCACATGGCGAACTTCGCCTTCGACTGCAGGAGCTCCTGCGAGTTCAGCATGTAGCGCTCGATCGTCTCGGCGTTGAAGGTGCCGTCGAACTCGCCGCGCAAGCGCTCGGCGGCTTGTCGGATGAGCATGATCTGTTCGGTCGTCAGCTCGAGAGGCGCCCGCTCGCTGTCGGGTGCTGGGTCATGGGTGGACATCGGTGACTCCTGTTCGTCGATGTTCAGGTGGCGACCGCGCCGATGCGGTCGTCGAGTTGGGCGACCACGGCGTCGAACGCGGCGTCGGTGCCGCTGTCGACCGGGTCGGGCAATGACCAGTGCCACCAGTCGGCACCGGGTACGAGTTCTTCGTGGGCTCGGTCGCACACGGTCACGATGCGATCGGCGGTGTCGGTCGGGGTGAGGAGGCGAGGCACGGCTGCGCTCAGGTCGAGCCCGACGCGCCGTCCTGCGGCGACGGCGCCCGGATGGACTCGTTCGGCGGGATGTGTCCCGGCCGACGATGCTGCCTCTCCGGTGCGTGCGGTCCACATCGCGGCAGCGAGCTGCGAGCGGGCCGAGTTGTGGCTGCAGACGAACAAGACGGTTCCGGCCGACCGTGCGGTGGCGATGCCCAGTTCGGCGATCGGCTCGCGAACGAGACGCACGTAGCGACGTCGCCGGTCGCCCGACGACACGAAGCGCTCGATCAACCCGACGTTGGCGAGCACGTCGAGATGGTGCGCCAACAGGTTGGTCGGGAGCGAGAACTGCTCGGCGAGTTCTTTGGGCG
>JBPEWX010000666.1:0-2321 GCA_052032235.1 Ilumatobacter sp.
ATGCGGATCATGAGCAGCCCCCGAACGATCGTGCCGGTCGTCGTCGCCGCGTTGGCGCTCGCCGCGTGCGGTGGTGACGACGACACGAGCGACGACCCGGCCGATGCCGACGTCGCCAACGAGGCCGAGTCGGGTGCACCCCCGACCGCGCCCCCGTCCGACGACGCGGGCGACGGTGGGTCCGACGACGGGGCCGCGGTGGCGACCACCGTGGTGCCGGGCGGTGTCGAGGTCGACGAGGTGCCCGACGACCCCGCCGAAGGCTCCGACCCGGCGGCCGACCTGCCGAACCCGACCGCCACGATCACCCAGGGCGCCGAGACGTACGAGGCGGCCGGATACGCCCAGATCTTCGACATGGAGTCGGGCGGCTACATCGATCTCGACGGCGACTTCCTCATCTGCGAGGCGGTCAACCCGGCGTTCGAAGGCGACGCGAACATCATCATCCGCGTCGGCGACGGGCTCGAATTCACGTTCCGCGTGAACGACGGCGACCCGTACGTGCAGTTCGGCGAGGAGTACGTGGGCGACGAGACGAACGACGTCACGTTCGAGCGCGACGGCAACACGATCTCGGGCAGCGCCACCTTCGCCGAGGCCGAGCCGGTCTCGTACGACATCGACTGCGGCTGACCCACGGTCACGGCCTCCGGCCCGACACGGCCCGACACGGCTCGGGGAGTTCTCCCCATGTCGCCGCCACCGGACCGGCCGTAGGTTCGACGGGCATCGGCACCTCGCCCGAACCGACCCGGAATCACCGGAGGTGACCCATGTCCCGAGCCTCGTCCTATCGAAGCGCCGCCGACGATCTGCGCCGAGCCGGCGCCCAGTTCACGAGTGTCGCGATCGCCCATCGCCGCATCGACGCCTCGACGTTCGGGGCCGTGGGTGCGGTCGCGACGATCCACGACCGCTCGGTCGACACCGTCGGGACCCACCTGGCGTCGGCGGCCGACGAGGCGGCGCAGCTCGCGCTCGAGTGCGATCGCCGCGCCGACGTGTGCGAGGAGTACGACCGTCGGGTCGCGGCGTGGTCGGCGCTGCCGTGGCACGAGCGCGTCCTGGTCCCGCGTCCGTTCCCACCGGCGCGCTGGGTCACGGGATGACCGTCGCGATCGACCCCGACGCCGCACGGTTCGTGGCGCGCGGCCTGTCGCTCGTCGGCGACTCGCTCTACGAGCAGGCGTTCGCGTGGCGCACCCGGCTCGACGAACTCGACCTGTCCGGACACGGATTCGGCGGACGACGAGCGATCGAGGAGTCGGCCGAGGAGCTGTGGCGGAACGCAGCGTTCCTCGCCCTGACCGCCGACCGGGTCGACGCCGCCGACGCCGGGCCGATCGACGCCGCCGACCTCTGGCGGCTCGCGAGCGGCAACGAGGGTCGCCACGGCTGGCTGGGCGCGCTCCGCGACGTGATGGGCGCATCACCGGCCGGTGGCGATCTGGGCGGCGTGTTCGACGGCGAGCTGCGCCGTCCGCTCCAGGTGTACGGCGCCGGCCCGGTGGCCCGGGCGCGGTCGCTCGTCGGGCGGCTGCTGGCCGACCTGTCCGATCCGATGCAGATCCGGGCGGACGAGTTCGCCATCGTGCAGCAGGCCGACGACCGCTTCATCGTCGTCCTGCCCGGCGTGACCGACCTGTCCCGCCCCGACCCGTTCCTGAGCGGCGAGCATCGCAGCGTCCGCGACCTCGATCAGTACGCGGTGCCGTCGTCTCGTTCGTCGGCGGTGGCCGACAACCGCTACGCCGAACTGGTGTGGGAGGCGCTGCTGGCGCGCGGGGTCCCGACCGGCGCCGAGTTGATGATCGTCGGTCACTCGTTCGGTGCCGACACCGCCCTCGATCTGGCCGCCGACCCGGTCTTCAACGGCGGGCAGTTCGCGGTGACCCACGTCGTCGCTGCCGGCTACCACTCGCAACCCCAGTTGCCCGATGTCGTCGCCGGCACCGAGGTGCTCGTGCTGCAGAACCATCAGGACGCCGCCGTCATCGTCGAGGGCGTCGGCCACTCCGACGCGTCGAAGTCGGTGACGGCACGGGCGAGCGTGGTGGCCGATGCGTTCCGGTTCGATCTGCCCGGAGCGGTCGGACACGCCGCCGACGCGGTCCGGCACGACATCGGAACCGTGATCGACCTGGGTGGCTTCGTGTGGGACCACGGCGACGAGATGGGCGAGATCGCGATCGGGGTGACCAGCGGCAACTGGTCGCTGGCCGAGGGCGCAGCCGCCGACCTCCTCACGCTCGAGCCGCGAGTCGAGCGTTCGGGCGATCACGTCGTCGACGTGTTCGAAGGCGGGAGCGACGGCGTCG
>JBPEWX010000667.1:0-2325 GCA_052032235.1 Ilumatobacter sp.
GTCGGGTGTCGGAGGGAACGGCGACGGAGTCGACGTTTCCGAAGATCACCCGACTCCGGTGTCGACGGTGCGCGCTGATCGCCGGGTCGAGGGGTTGCGGGGGTGGAGTACGGTCGAGGTATGCCCGTCTTCACGTCCTACGAGCCCGGTCAGCCGTGCTGGGTCGACCTGATGAGCCCCGACGTCGACGGATCAACGGCGTTCTACTCCGCCGTCTTCGGCTGGGAGGCACGTGACGAACTCGACGACGAGGGCAATCGGATCTACGTCAACTTCTCCCTCGACGGCAACGACGTGGCCGGCCTCGGTGCGAACCAGCCGGGCATGCCGCCGATGGCGATCTGGAACAGCTACGTCTGTGCTCCCGACGTCGCCGCCACCGTCGCCAAGGTCGAAGCGGCCGGCGGCACCGTCATGATGCCGCCCATGCAGGTGATGTCGGCGGGCCACATGGCGATCATCGCCGACCCGACCGGCGCCGTGATCTCGGTCTGGCAACCGGGCGAACACCCAGGTGCGGGCGTTGCGAACGAACCGAACACGTGGTCGTGGAACGAGTTGATGACTCGAGACATCGACACCGCACTCCCCTTCTACACCGAGGTGTTCGGTTGGCAGTTCAACGCCATGGACATGGGCGGCGGGATGATCTACCACGTCGTGCACGGCGGCACCGACGGCTGGGCGGGCGCCATGGCCATGCCACCCGACGTTCCCGAGCAGGCACCCAACCATTGGGCGGTCTACTTCATGGTCGCCGACACCGACGCAACGGTCGCAGCCGTCACGGCGAACGGTGGGTCGGTCGTGATGCCGCCGATGGACACACCCGGCGTGGGGCGGATGTGCATCTTCCACGATCCGCAGGGCGGCAGCTTCTCGACGCTGCAGCCCGAACAGCAGGGCTGAGACTCAGCCGCGCTGCACGATCGACGACGCCCGTCGGCGCAACCAGCGGGGCGTGATGTTCGTCGTCGCGACCATCACCTTGTACTGGGCTCCGGGTACGGCGAGGGCACGGTTTGCCGCGACGCCGTCGAGGCCGCACGACGCCACCTCGTCCGGGCTGGTCCACACGAACGACGGGAACTGGTCGGCGTACGAGTCGGTGTTGCTCACGCTCTGGAACTCGGTCTTGGTGAGGCCGGGGCACAGCGCCGTCACGTGAACGCCGTGCGGTGCCGCCTCTTCGTGCAGGCTCTCGGTGAGGCTCGTCACGTAGGCCTTGGTCGCCGCGTAGACCGCCAGCTGGGGGGCCGGCTGAAAGCTCGCCACGCTCGACACGTTGAGCAGGTAGCCGCTGCCGCGGGGCACCATCACCGCCAGCGCCGCCTGACTGATCCGGGTCAGCGCAGCGACGTTCACCTCGATCTCGTCCGCGAGCCGGTCGGGGTCGAGCTCGTGGAAGTCGCCGTTGGTGCCGAACCCGGCGTTGTTCACGACGAGGTCGATGTCGCCCTCGCCGACGCGGTCGGCGACCGCTCGCTGCCCATCGACGGTCGACAGGTCGGCAACCATCGGCGTGATGCCATCGTGGCGTTCGGCCAACGCCTCGAGTCGATCGGCGCGTCGGGCGACCACGGTCGTGGCGACGCCCGCGTCGGCCAGTTTGGCCGCCATCACCTCGCCGATGCCCGACGAGGCGCCGGTCACGAGGGCGGTACGGAACGGATACTCGGCCATGCGGCCGATCGTACCCACGGAGCGAACCCGACCCGGTCCGTCGATGCAGGACCGAGCCGGGCTGCTCCCGTGTCGTCGAGCGGTCAGCCGAGGATGGCCGGGTCGATCCCGCAGGCTTCGACGCCGTCGACGATGCCGCCGAAGGCGATGTCCTGGGTCGCCGTGTCGGCGGCATCGAGATCGATCAGTTCGCCGTCGACGAGCGCGACATCGACGCCGAGCGCGTCCACGACGAAGGGAGCCAGGCACTCGGCCTCCGCTGCCGGGAGCCCGATCTGGAGCGTCAGTTCCTCCGCCATCAACGCATAGGCGGTTGCGGCGTCGCCCGACGCCGCGCTGTCGCCGCTGTCATCGGCACCGGCGCTCGCATCGGCCTCGACCGAGTTGAGGAACGGGACGATGATGGCGTCCATGTCGCCGGGCGAGCCGGTGAGGATCAGCATCGTTCGCGTGCCAGGACCGCCCTCGACCGTGAACGGACCGCCGACGGGCGCCTCGGCGCACTCGCGGTCGTCGTTGGCGTACAGCAGCACGTCGACGCTGTCGCCGTCGTAGGCGTAGGCCGGCGTCTGCGTCCCGCCGACGAGCATGCTCGCGTCGAGGTTGAGCGAGTCGAGGCAGCCGGCGACGCCGTCGTAGCCG
>JBPEWX010000668.1:0-2250 GCA_052032235.1 Ilumatobacter sp.
TCGCCGAGCACCAGCAGCGCTTCTACGGGCTCGACTACGACGTCGACAGCGAGGTGCTCGTCACCGCAGGAGCCACCGAAGCACTCGCCGGTGCCCTGCTCGGCATGCTCGACGACGGCGACGAGGTCGTGCTGTTCGAGCCGATGTACGACAGCTACCAGGCCTGCATCGCGCTCGCCGGCGGCGTGCTCAAGCCGGTCCTGTTGCGCCCCGGCCTCGACGGCGACGGGCGATACGGCTTCGACCGCGACGAGTTCGTCGCCGCGATCACCCCCCGGACGAAGTTGATCCTGCTCAACACCCCACACAACCCGACCGGCAAGGTCTTCACGCGCGACGAGTTGCAGTTCGTCGCCGACGCCGCGATCGAGCGTGACCTGCTCGTCGTCACCGACGAGGTGTACGAGCATCTCGTGTTCGACGGTGCCGAACACGTCCCGATCGCCACGTTGCCCGGGATGGCCGAACGGACACTCGTCATCAGCTCGGGTGGCAAGACGTTCAACACCACGGGCTGGAAGATCGGCTGGATGTGCGGTCCGGCCCCGATGGTCGGCGCCGCCAAGATGGCCAAGCAGTTCCTCACCTACGTGAACGGCGCCCCGTTCCAACCGGCGATCGCCGCCGGGCTCCGCCTGCCCGACTCGTTCTACGCCCGGCTCGCCGGTGATCTGCAAGCGAAGCGTGACCGGCTGGTGCCCGGCCTCGAGGCAGCGGGCTTCGAGGTGTTCGTGCCGGAGGCGACGTACTTCACGACGGTCGACATCCGGCCGGTCCGCCCGGACGGAGACGGCATCGCGTTCTGCATGTCGCTGCCGGTCGACGTCGGCGTCGTCGCGATCCCGACCCAGGTGTTCTACGCCAACCCCGAACACGGCCGGCATCTCGTCCGATTCGCCTGCTGCAAACGCTTCGAGGTGCTCGACCAGGCCGTCGAGCGGCTGGCCGGCCTGGGGGCGAGCTGATGGCCGAGCTCCGCGTCGCCGCCGTCCAGCACGACATCGTCTGGAACGACCCGGCCGCCAACTTCGAACGTCTGGCGCCGCAGATCGCAGGCGCCGTCGCGTCGGGCGCCGGACTCGTGTTGCTCACCGAGACCTTCTCGACCGGCTTCGGGTTCGCGGAGCCGGGCTTCACGACCGAGGTCGAGGGCGGCCCGTCGTCACAATTCCTGATCGCCCAGGCCTCCGAACACGGCGTCTGGGTCGGCGGATCGTGCCCGGAGGTGCGCGCCGACAACGAGCCGGGTGACGAGCGGCCGTCGAACTCGTTCGTGCTCGCCGGTCCTGACGGCACCGTGCACCGCTACCGCAAGATCCATCCGTTCTCCCATGCGGGAGAGGAACGCTTCGTGCGTGCCGGCGATCAGTTCGTCACGGTCGACGTCGACGGATTCCGGGTGTCGCTGTTCGTCTGTTACGACCTCCGATTCGCCGACGAATTCTGGCAGCTCGCCGAGCAGACCGATGTGTTCCTCGTCCCGGCCAACTGGCCGGCGAAGCGACGCGAGCACTGGATGGCACTGCTGCGGGCGCGTGCCATCGAGAACCAGGCCTACGTCGTCGGCGTCAACCGGGTCGGGGAGGGGAGCGGCCTCGACTACTCGGGAGACAGCCAGATCATCGATCCGCTCGGCCGTGTGCTCGCCGCGGGTGCCCACACCGAGACGACGTTGCTCGCCGACCTCGGCACCGACCAGGTCGAGTCGACCCGCGCCCACTTCCGCTTCCTCCCCGATCGGCGGTAGCGGGCCGAGCGCCTCAGAAGCCGTGCCAGCCGTCGATCGCCGCGGCTTGCTCGATCCACGCGCGCATCTCGGCCGTGTCGACCGCATCGCCGTCGAAGACGTGGACGTACCGGGCGTCGGGATCCTTCGAGCCGACGGGCGGCATCGGGTCGAGTCGTGCGCCACGGAGGAACGTCACCTTCACGTACTTCGTGAAGCAGTGGAACGACAGGAACCAGCCGTGCCCGTCGACGCCGTAGAACGGTGAGTTCCAGCGGACCGCCTTGCGGACGTCGGGCACGAGTCGGACCACCAGGTCGTCCAACTGTCGGCCGACGTCGGACTTCCACCCGGGCATGGCGGCGAGATACGCCTGTACGGGCTCGTCGCCGTCACCCTTCTCGATCTGCGGGTTGCCGCCCGACAACAGCTTCGGCTCGTCCCCCATGTCCCGGAACCGTAGTTCGCGGCCAGGCCGAGTGCCGCTGACGCACGACGCGATCCGGCCGCACCCTGCAACGGGT
>JBPEWX010000669.1:0-2136 GCA_052032235.1 Ilumatobacter sp.
GAGGTCGGCGATCTGCGCGGCTGATCCAGAGCGCCCAGACGGGTCGTTCTCTGGCACAGTGGTGCGGTGACGACGCCGACCTCCGCCGACCCGGCGGTCATCCCGTATCGAGACGAGCAGCGGCGCACGCTCAATGTGCTGCGCTTCGCCGTCGTGCCCGGCAACGCCGCTGTCGCCGGCATGGTCGCCGTCGTGTCGCTCCTCGCGAAGGACATGCTGGGCTCCGACCGGCTCGCCGGCATGGGAAGCGCCGCGTTCACGACGGGCGCCGCGATCACCGCCATCCCGCTGTCGGCGGCGATGCGACGGCGCGGACGACGGACGCCCCTCGCCGCAGCACTGTTCATCGGAGCCGCCGGTGCGCTCGTCGCCGCCACCGGTGGACAGCTCCGCTGGTTCTGGCTCTTCATCATCGGGATGGCGTTCTTCGGTGCCGGGCAGTCGGCGACCCTGCAGGGTCGGTACGTGGCCGCCGACCTGGCGCCCGACCACGACCGGGCGAAGGCGATCGGTGCGATCGTGTGGATCGGCACCTTGGGAGCGGTCGGCGGGCCGATCCTGTCGCCGTTCGAACAGGACTTCGGCGAGTGGCTCGGCCTCGACCAGTACATCGGTCCGTACCTCTTCGCAGCGGCGCTGTTCGCGGTCAGCGCCGTGATCTACGTGTTCTTCCTCCGGCCCGATCCGCTCGAACTGACCGGTGCCGTCGACCCGAACGCCGAGCGGTCTCGTCCGTTGCTGCAGGTTCGGCGCTCGTACGGCGAGATCCGACGTTCGCCGGGCGCCATGCTGGGTCTCATCGCCATGGCGGGATCGCAGGCCGCGATGGTCGGGGTGATGACGATGACGCCGCCGCACATGAAAGATCACGGTCACAGCGATCTGTCGGCCTACGTGATCGCCGTCCACATCGTCGGCATGTTCGGGCTGGCGCCGCTCGTCGGACGGTTCGTCGGCCGGGTCGGTGCCGTGCGGGCGATCCAGTACGGCGCCGTCGTGCTCGGTGCCGGCACGGTCGCCGCCGTCGTCGCCGGGTACGTGCCGGCGATGATCTTCCTCGGGCTGTTCCTGCTCGGCCTGGGTTGGAACATCGGCCTGATCGGCGGCACCACCCTCCTCACGGCGTCGGTGCCGGTCTCGGCGCGCGTCGAGGCGCAGGGAACGGGCGATCTGACGCTCAGCCTCTGCGGTGCGGTCGCGGCGTTCGCGTCCGGCTTCGTCAAGCAGGGGTGGGGCTACCACATCCTGGCCGACATCGCGACCGTCGTGGCCGGAGCGATCCTGGTCTACGCCTGGCTGACGCAGGCCCGGTTCCGGTCGGCCGGTCTCACCCCGGCTGCTTGAGCGTCAGGCAGCCAGGACGAGCTTGCCGCCGCCCGACCGCTTGCCGCTCCGAACCGCCGATTCGGCGGCGTCGTACAGTTCTTCGAGGTCGACGAGCCCGTCCTGGTAGGCGAGCGCTGCGGTCGCCGTGACCGCAGCAGGCCCGCTGCCGTCGGGCAACGGGGCGGCGATGGCAGCCATCAGTCGCTTCGCGACGACCATCACCTCGGAGCGGGGCACGTCGCCGAGCAGGACGACGAACCGGTCGTGTCCGATCCGGGCGATCACGTCGCTCGGGCTGAGCTCGGTGACGAGTCGATCGGCGGTCTCACGCAGCACGGCGTCGGAGACGTCGTCGCCGTGTTCGTCGGCGACGGCGTGGAAGTCGTCCAGGTCGAGCATGATCATCGTCGCCTCGTCACCCTCGAAATCGTCGAACCCCTCGACGAACGAGTCGGATGCCAGGACGCCGGTGGTGGCGTCGAGGCGGGGATCGGAGGCGTCCCAGGTGCGTTCGGTCGAGACGGGCTCGGCCGGGACGACGGGGGCGGCCGCAGCAGCCCGCTCGGCGGCCACCTGACGCTGGTCGGCGGCGATCAGGGCGGCGTGCTCGAGGTCGGCCAGCACGCGGCGTCGCTCGGCGACGTCGGCGACGCCTCGCCACGACTCGAACCAGATCGCCACGGCGTCGAGCTCGCCGTCGCGACGGACACAGCCCGTGTGGGCGACGTGCACGCCGGCGGCATCGGCCGACGCCGTGATGACCTCGGGGAGCACGCTGACCGGACATTCGGCGGTGTCGGCGTGCGGGGC
>JBPEWX010000067.1:0-2939 GCA_052032235.1 Ilumatobacter sp.
AGTGGGGCGAATCGGTGGTGGCGTTCGTCGTCGTCGCCGACGACCACGACGTACCGGCGACCGACGACCTCGACCAGGCCTGCCTCGAGCGCATCGCGCGCTACAAGCGGCCGAAGGAGTACCGCTTCGTCGACAGCCTGCCGACGAACAACTACGGCAAGGTCGTCAAACGCGAGCTGCGCGACCAGCTGACCGCCGAATCCTGATCGCGACCTGTCGCGCTACGGGATGTTCGGCGCCCAGGCTTCGAGGGCGTCGAGCATCGTCCTCGACATCGTGCGGTGTTCCTTGGCGATCGCCCTGCTGTCGGCATCGTCGAGCCGCCATCCGATCGCCAGCGCTCCGAAGTAGTTGCCCCGGAAGTACGGGAGGATGTCGGCGGGCTTGAAGTACCCGGTCAGCGAGTCGGGAACGTCGACCGTCGGCTCCCACCTCGGCGCCTCGATCGCCGGGAGACCGAGCTCGTCGACCGCTGCCAGGACGTCCTCGTCGTGGGTCCGGTCGGCGAAGTCGCGGCCGGTGTATCGGTAGCGCTCGTTGCCGTCGGGGTCGATGACCAGGAGGGCAGGCAGGCCGATACCGCCGCGTTCCTCCGGATCGAACAGGTCGAGCGGACGCAGGAACCGTTCACCGCCCGGGTCGGCGACGAACCGGATCGACTCGAGGCCCCACCGACGCGTCATGCCGGCTTGCCGGACGTCGTCGTCGACGCTGATCGCGATGACCTCGGCGCCGGCGCCGTGGATCCGGTCGTGTTGCGTTGCCAGTCGCACGGACTGGGCACAGCAGTACGGTCACCAATCACCGCGGAAGGTGATGAGCAGCACGGCGCCTTCGCGCTGCCGCAAGGTCAGGATGTCTTCGTGCACCGTGCTCATGAACCCTCCTCGGTTCGTGTCGGATGTGTCGATGGTATGTCCGTGCCTGGCTGGGTCACGGCCGAGACGACGGCGTGGGCGCGGCGGCGGAGCTCGTCGGATGCCATGCCGGCGCGTGCCAGCGTCATGAACCCCTGCATGGCGACGCTCAGCGTCGCGGTTGCGACGTCGACGTCGACACCCGGTCGCAGGCGTCCGGACTCGGCTGCTCGCTCGACCTCCCGCCGGAGGCTGCTCTCGATCACCGCCATGCCGGCGAGGACTGCGTCACGCATGTCCTCGTCGAGGTCGTCGGCCGACGCCGTGGTGAGCAGACATCCACGCAGTGCCTCCGACGGGCGCGGCTGCCGCACCGACTGCTCGAAGAACACGGTGATGTTGGCGACCGGGTCGCCGTCGCCCGACAGGTACTTCGCGACGCGTCGGCGGACGACCCGATCGACATAGTGCTCGATCACGGCGACGCCCACCCCGCCACGAGAGCCGAACCGCCGATAGATCGACGGCGCCTTGACGTCGAGGGCCTGTTCGAGGTCGCGGATCGACGTCGACGACCAGCCGCGGCGCCAGACCACGTCGACCGCTCGGTCGAGGAGATCGGTGTCGTCGTACTTCGGTGCTCGGGCCATGGTCGTCCTTCGGCTTGCAAAGGTAGCAGACGCTACTTAATGTGAGGGCGCACCCGCTCGAACCACCCGGAGGCCCGACATGTCCGACGTCGACACCACCCCGCTCACCAAGCAGTACGCGACCGTGAACGGCAAGCGGATGGCCTACCACGAACGCGGCGAGGGCCGCTCGATCGTGTTCCTCCACGGCAACCCGACGTCGTCGTACCTGTGGCGCAACATCATCCCCCACGTGGCAGACCAGGGCCGTTGCATCGCGCCCGACCTGATCGGACAGGGCGACTCCGACAAGCTCGACGACACGTCGCCGGGCTCGTACACGTTCGTCCAGCACCGCGAGTACCTCGACGGGCTCCTCGATCAGCTCGACCTCGGCGACGACGTCGTGCTCGTCATCCACGACTGGGGTTCCGCCCTCGGCTTCGACTGGGCGAACCGGCACCGCGACCGCGTGGCAGGAATCGTGTTCATGGAGGCGATCGTGCGACCGATCGCCAGCTGGAGCGACTGGCCCGAGGCCGCCCGCGGCATCTTCCAGGGTTTCCGTTCCGACGCCGGCGAGGAGATGGTGATCGAGAAGAACATCTTCGTCGAGGCCGTCCTGCCCGGCTCGGTCCTCCGACCGCTGACCGACGAGGAGATGAACGAGTACCGCCGTCCGTTCGTCGAACCGCAGCACCGGCGCCCCACGCTCACGTGGCCGCGCCAGATCCCGATCGAGGGCGAACCGGCCGACGTGGCCGAGATCGTCGGTGCCTACGCCGAGTGGCTCGCACGGTCCGACGTGCCGAAGCTGTTCGTCGACGCCGACCCGGGAGCGATCCTCACCGGCGCCCAACGCGACTGGGTGCGCACCTGGCCCAACCTGACGGAGGTCACCGTTTCCGGCAGCCACTTCATCCAGGAAGACAGCCCGCACGAGATCGGCCAGGCGATCAGCGACTGGCTCCCGACCATCTGAACGGAGATCCCGATGCCCGCCTACCAGCCGACCGCCGATCAGTTCCGCGCATTCCGCGACGACCCGTACGACGGACCGATCGCCCAGGTGAACCTGCTCAAGTTCCGGGTGAAGGCCGAATACGCCGCCGGACATCCGCTGCACGGTGTCGACGAGCCGGGCAGCGCCGCGTACGCGCGCTACGTCGACGCGTTCGGGGTCACTGCGGCGGAGGTCGGCGGGACCTGCCTGCTCCACGGCACGACCGAGCGCTACTTCATCGGGCGAGGAGACTGGGACGCAGTGCTCGTGATGCACTTCCCGAACCGGTCGGCGTTCATCGAGACGCTCAACCATCCCGACTACCAGGCGATGCATCAGCACCGCGACGCCGGCCTGCTGTGTCAGGAACTGATCACCACCCGCCCGACGGACGGCTGATCACGGCAACGGATCGACCGGGACGTCCGGCGGGGTCCCGGCGTCGGTGAG
>JBPEWX010000670.1:0-1653 GCA_052032235.1 Ilumatobacter sp.
CGAACAGACCGTGCAGTCGACCTACCGCTGCTGGTCACCCGACGACGTGCGCGACGAGGTCGAACCGTTCGGCCTCACCGCCGAGACCCACGGCGACGCCGTCATCGTCCGCCGCCCCTGACCGGTCGCGGCCACTTGGTGGCGTCGTCAGCCGAGGGCGCGGATGCGAACGCCTCGAATCGGGTCGAAGTGCTTGCGGTTGCGGGTCACGAGCCCGAGTCCATGTTCGAGCGCGGTCGCTGCGATGAGCGCGTCGGGTATGCGCGTCCCGAACTCGCGGACGATTCGACCGGCCCGTTCGGCGACGGCGCGATCGACGTCGAGCTCGCGGAACGGAGCAAGGAGCTGCACCGAGAGGTCGGTTGCGGTGTTCCCGGCGAACAACTCGGCTCGCGTGACCACCGAGTAGCTGAGACGGTGGCGCTTCGCTCGGAGCTCATGCGCACCTCGAAGGTGGTCGATGAAGACGTCGGTGTCGACGAGGAGGTCAGCCACGTTGCCAGTCGTCGCGTGACGGGACGACTGCTCCGGGTGCTGCACCGAAGGTCGCGCTGAGCGTGAGCTCGGCGTCGGGTTCGTCGTCGAGGTACTCGTCGACGGCGCGGCGCACGACCTCGGCCATCGTCAATCCTTTCGCTTCGGCAATCCGATCGATGCGGCGACGTTGGTCGTCCGTCAGGTAGATCTGAGTCCTCGTGGACGACATACATCAAGCATATACATCACCGTCAGCGACGCAAGGCCGCCGTACCGGACGGGCGCCGATCGGCGCAGCGGGTGGTCAGGCCGCCCGGCGGAGTTGATCGAAGTGGAACCGGACGATGGCGATGGGGTCGTCCGGGATCAGGTCGGGGACCCGCTCACCGACGGGAAGGACGACGGTGCCGTCTGCTCGGATGGTGTAGGCGCGGCCCCGGACGTCGCGTCGGGTCCGCCATCGTTGTCGGTGTTTGATCCGATTGTGCGAGCCGCACACGACATTGCTGTTGTCCTGGTCGGTGCGGCCGCCGTCGGCCCACTCGATGTTGTGATCGACCTGCGACCACGCGGCGGGCATGTCGCAACCGGGCGATTCGCACGTCCTGCGGAGCAGCATCGCCGCCTGGCGGGCGAGGCCGGCGAAGAGCCGCTGCTTCGTCCCGTAGTCGATGATGACCCCCTTGGAGTCGAGCACGACCCGGCGGACGTGGCCGTTGAGCATCGCTCGCAGGATCACGCTCTGGTGAACGGGGGTGCCGTCGGCGGTCTCGCACCGACGACGCAGGAACGCCTCGGGATCGTCATCGAGCGCGTCGGCGAGATCGCCGAGCAGCTGCTCTTCGTCGACGATCTCACCGTCGTCGTCGACCTCGACCTGCCGCTCGTTCGGCAAGATGATGCCGGCGGTGGCCAGCGCTTCGTGGGCTCGATCCTGGTCGACGACGAGGTTCACGACGGTGTCGGGGAGACGACGTCCTTCGGGGGAGGCGTAGGCGGCGACGAACATCGCGAACAGTGCGTCGAAGGCTCGCTGTGATGCGGTCCGCGGGAGCGGGTGAGCGTCGGCATCGTCGCCGTACAACTCCTTGCGTGTCTCGACGTCGCGTCGGTACTCGGCTTCGACGAACGCCTCGAAGATCGCCGTCATCTGCGCCGCCTGGACCGGGTCGCCAC
>JBPEWX010000671.1:0-3048 GCA_052032235.1 Ilumatobacter sp.
CGACCACGGCCACACGGCGCCGTATGGCCGAGGTCGCAGTGGCCAACGTCGTCGACACGCTCGCCGGTGAGCAGCCGAGTCACGCCGTGAACCGGCCGGACGAGCAGCCGAACTGACGGGCTCCGCCCCGCCGGGGCGTCGCGGCTCGGCGCAGGCGTGAGCGGAGCCCGAGGCAGCGTCAGCCGAAGGCGCCGTGGGTCACGTCGACCCAGACGAGCCGATGGTCGCTCGACGGGAACGGGAACGTGCCGACGAGCGCGAAGTCCGGGTCGTCGGTCGTCGGCCAGAACACGCCCGCGTCGGTGATGCGGAGCTGCTTGCTCGGCAGCACGTAGTCGGCGCGCAGGTTGCCGGGCGCGCCGTCGGCGAAGTCGGCGGTGTCGAAGGCCGGGTCGCTGAGGTGGGTGTCGTTCGCGCCGCCCTGGAGCGCGGCTTGTTCGACGGCGCCGGGACTCGACGGGGTGACCTTCGTGTTGACGAGCGGGTGCTCGGTGACGAGCTGCGCCGATCCGGGGATGCTGTCACCGTCGTTCGGGTCGGAGTTGAGGTCGCCGGCGATCACGAACGAGGCACCGCGTTCGAGGCCCCCGTGCACACCGGCATCGTCGTAGATGTAGGAACCGGCGGCGGCGCCCGGTCCGACGTAGTCGGCCCAGAACCGGATCTCGTCGTGGTTGCGAGTGCCGTTGCGGTCCTCCGGTCCGTCGAACACCGGCGGCGTCGGATGGCTGACGAGGAAGTGGACGGTCTCGTTGCCGATCTCGATCGGCACGTCCCAATGGCTCTTGCTCGACAGCCGGAACACGTCGAGTTCCTCGGCGCTGTACCAGTCGGCCGGTTCGGGGGTGGCGGGGTCGTCGGGGAGGAGCGCGCCCGGCATGTCCTTCCACAGGAAGTTCTGGAACGTGCGGACCTCGTCGTCGGCGATCGGGTACATCGACAGCACCGCCATGCCGTACTGGCCGGGGAAGAAGCCGAACCCGAACGAGTCGTTCGGGACGAAGTCGCCGGCGGCACCCGAGTTGTCGAGGTCGAAGCCGGAGTACACGCCGGTGTTCGACGGCGCGATGAACGAGTACTCGTAGTCGATCGGCTCGGCACCGTTCTGGGAGACCTCCAGGTAGTTGGTGCGGAACGAGTCGAGCGCGGCGGGGTCGAAGTCGAACTCGTTGATGAGCAGCACCTCGGGGCGCGAGCGCTGGATGATCTCGGCGACGGCCGAAGGTTGCGGGCTGCCCGGCACCGCCAGCTCGGCGGCGAGGGCGCCGGCGTTGTTCCGGTTCAGTGAGGCGTTGAACGTCGCGAAGCGCACGGGCTCCGGCTTGCCGGCGGCGGTTGCCGGCGTCGTGGCGGCGGCGAGCGAGGTGGTGAGCAGTGCGAGCGCGGCGATTCCGCCGGCGAGTGCGCGTTGCATGATGATCCTTCCGATCGATTCCCTGGGTTCGATCCCCGATCGTGCACACATCAGGTTCACGCCGAGGTGAACTCCACGCGCCGTCCTCGCGAACTCACGACGAACGGGGACGGATGCGTCCCGTCTCAGGAGACGGTTCGTCGGGCGAGGAGCCAGCGGACGCGACGCAGGGTCAGCAGGTAGTGCGCGACGACCGCGAGCAGGACCGCGACGCCGAGCACCACCTGGCCGACGACGATCGCGAACACGGCGCCGAGGACGAGCACGTCGAGTTCGATGACGAGTCGGACGACACCCGGTACCGGGATCGGTCCGCCCTGACCGGCGCTGAGATCGCCCGGCACGCGGAACGTGGCCCACGTCGACGCGGCGACGACAGGGAGACCGATCGCGAGCACCCACCCGAATCCGTCGCCGCCGACCTCCCAGCCGACGACGGCCCAACACGCGAGCGCCGCCAACTCCACGAGGAACCGGAAGCCGGCTTGTGCGGGCGTCAACGCCGAGTCGTTGCCGCCGATCACCGGTTCCGTCCCACCGTTCATGTCGTCGAGCCTGCCACACGCGGTGCGTTCGGGGCCGATCTCGACACGGTTCGCGGTAGTGCGGTGTTATGACGCGCGACCGGGACGGGTGGGTCCGGGAGACCGATAGCATCCCGTGGTCCGATTTCCCGCATCGGTACCACCCATGACCACACCTCTCAGGAGGGCTCAATGGCCGGAGGCCTCGTCGGCTTGCTCGACGACATCGCATCGCTCGCGAAGCTCGCGGCGGCATCGATCGACGATGTCGGCGCGGCAGCCGGGCGCGCCAGTGCGAAGGCTGCGGGCGTGGTGGTCGACGACACGGCGGTGACCCCGGCCTACGTGCACGGCCTCGCCGCCGACCGCGAGTTGCCGATCATCAAGCGGATCGCGAAGGGTTCGCTCCGCAACAAGGTGCTGTTCATCCTGCCGGCGGCGCTGTTGCTGAGCGAGTTCGTGCCGTTGCTGGTCGAGATCATCCTGATGTTCGGCGGCACCTTCCTCGCCTACGAGGGGGCACACAAGGTCCATCACCGGTTCGTCGCACACGACGAACACGACGATTTGCCGGCCGCGGCCAAGGGCCCCGAGGCCGAGGCGGCGACGGTGCAGGGCGCGATCCGGACCGACTTCATCTTGTCCGCGGAGATCATGGTGATCGCGTTGAAGGAAGTGATCGACGAGGGCTTCTGGTCGCGTGCGATCATCCTGCTCGTCGTCGCGGTGTTGATCACGGTCGTCGTGTACGGCGTCGTCGCACTGATCGTGAAGATGGACGACATCGGTCTGCGCATGGTCGAGACCGGCGACGAACGCGCCGCCACGATCGGACGGCTGCTGGTGAACGGGATGCCGAAGGTCCTCGCCGTGCTGTCGGTCGTCGGGACCGCAGCGATGCTGTGGGTGGGCGGCCACATCATCCTCGTCGGCACCGACGAGCTCGGCTGGCACGGGCCGTACGACTTCGTGCATCGCCTCGAAGAGGGCGTCCATGACATCGGGGGAATCGGGGGGTTGCTGGCGTGGTTGGTGAACACCGCTGCGTCGGCGCTGATCGGTCTCGTCGTCGGCTTCGTGATCGTGGCTGTCGTCAACCTGGTGCAAGGA
>JBPEWX010000672.1:0-5181 GCA_052032235.1 Ilumatobacter sp.
GTGCAGGTCCGTCGGTTGGGGTCTGACCTCAACCGACGGTGCATCCGGTCGCAGGCGTCCGGACGTAGTGGGAGGCGTGCAACTGTGGCGAAACGGGTACGACTGCGCCATGTCGGTCGTCGACGATCTCCGGGACCGCGTGGTCGGCGCGACCACCTCGCTCTTCTCGCACGGACCACAGCCGCTCGAACACACCCTCGACCACGTCGGCGACCCGGGCCTGCTCGGCCCCGACTCCGTGTCGTGGCGGGTCATCGGCGACGCCACGGCCTTCGTCGGGGGCGTCCGCGCCCTGCTGGTCCAGACGGCCCACCCCGAAGTCGTCGCCGGCGTCGGTGACCACTCGTCGTACCGCGACGACCCACTCGGCCGCCTCACCCGCACCTCGTTCTACGTCACCGAGACCACGTACGGAGCGATGCCCGAGGTCGAGCGATCGGCCGAGATCGTCCGGCGGGTCCACCGCACGGTTCGGGGCGTCTCGGAACGGGGCGTGGCGTACTCGGCCGACGATCCGGCCCATGCGGCGTGGGTGCACAACGCCCTGACCGATTCGTTCCTCACCGCGTACCAGGAGTACGGGCCGCAACCGCTCACCGACGACGAGGCCGACCGCTTCGTGCTCGAACAGACGAAGATCGGCGCGCTGCTCGGTGCCGATCCCATGCCGGAAACCGCCGGCGAACTGTCGGCGTGGATCACCGACCATCCCGACCTCCAGCGCACGGAGGCCCAGCGGGAGGCGATCGACTTCCTGTCGTCGCCTCCGTTGTCGCCGCCCGTCAAGGTCGGCTACACCCTCCTTCACCAGGCCGCCGTCGCGACGCTGCCGCCCCGCATCGCCGAGATCACGGGTCTGTCGCCGCGTCCGGGCGCCCACCGCATCGGCGCCGTCGCCGTCGACGCACTGCGATGGGCGCTCGGGTCGTCGCCGTCGTGGCACATCGCGCTGGTCCGTTCGGGTGCCCCGGTCCCCGACGGGCTGTTCCGCCAACCCCTCCCGCCGGAGGCTCGCGAGGTCGCCGCAGCCTGAGGCTCCGGGCGCCGTCGACCGTCCATCCCGGCGTGATTGTGAACGGCGTGTGATCGTGGCGCGTTCGCGCCACAAACTCCGTTCGGGTGAGTAATCTCCCGTCGATGGTTCCCGCCGTCTCCATGAGAGCGCTCACCAAGCGCTTCGACGATGTGGTTGCTGTCGACGCGCTCGACCTCGACATCGCGGACGGCGAGTTCTTCGCCCTGCTCGGTCCGTCCGGCTGCGGCAAGACGACGACGTTGCGGATGATCGCGGGGCTCGAGATCCCGTCGGCCGGCAGCCTCAAGATCCACGGTGACGAGGTCGGCACGCTGCCGCCGAACAAGCGACCCGTCAACACCGTGTTCCAGAACTACGCGCTGTTCCCGCACATGTCGATCGCCGACAACGTCGGGTTCGGGCTGCGCATGCAGAAGACGCCGAAAGCCGACATCGCCCGACGGGTCGCCGAGGCGATCGAACTCGTCCGCCTCGGCGGGATGGAACACCGGCGTCCCAACCAACTGTCGGGTGGCCAGCAGCAGCGGGTCGCCCTGGCGCGCGCCTTGGTCAACCGGCCGAAGGTGCTGCTGCTCGACGAGCCGCTCGCAGCGCTCGACCTCAAGCTGCGACAGGGGATGCAGTTCGAGCTGAAGCAGCTCCAACGTGAGGTCGGCATCACGTTCGTGTTCGTGACCCACGATCAGGAAGAGGCGTTGTCCATGGCCGACCGGATCGGGGTCATGGGCGACGGTGAGCTGCTCCAGGTCGGCACGCCCGAAGAAATCTACGATCAACCGGTCAACCGGTTCGTGGCCGACTTCATCGGTCGCTCCAACTTCCTGCCCGGCACGGCCGAGGACTCGTCGACGGTCTGTCTCACCAACGGCACCCGTGTGGCGGTCGACCACGCCGGCACGGCCGGTGAGGCGATCGCCCTCAGCCTCCGACCCGAGCGGGTCCAGCTCGTCGATCGCGGCGCGGTGCCCGACGGGCACGCTTCGCTCGACGGCACCGTCAGCGCCGTGACCTTCCTCGGCAGCGGCGTCGTGTACCACGTGGCACTCGATTGGATGACGATCGAGGTGCGCACCGAGAACCGTCCGAGCGTCGCTCGGCGCGAGGTGGGTGACGACGTGAGCCTGTGGTGGCGTGACGACGCCGTTGCGGTGGTTCCGGCGTGAGCTCGAGCGCCCTCGACCCGCTCGACATCGTCGATCCCGACCACGAACACAGCCACGTCGGCGAAGAGGTCGAACGCCGCCTCCGCAAGGCCGACCGACGCCGAGGCCTGCTGCTCGCACTCCCGGCGTACCTGTACATGGTGCTGTTCTTCGCCGTGCCGCTCGTGATCGTGCTCATCTACAGCTTCGCGACCCGCACGAGCTCGGGCAGCGTCGCCCTGTCCGGATGGAACCTCGACTCGTACCGCAAGCTCGGCGAGCCGATCGTCCGCAACGTGGTGTTCCGCTCGGCGTGGCTCGCCACCATCACCACCGTCGTCTGCCTCGTCATCGGGTATCCGTACGCCTATTACGCCGCGACGCGGCGCCCGCTCGTGCGCAACCTCTTGCTCGTCGCCGTGATGATCCCGTTCTGGACCAACTTCCTGGTCCGCAACTACTCGTGGCGACTCCTGCTGTCGACCGGCGGTCCGATCTCGTCGGCGACCGAAGCGGTCGGCCTCGGCGAGACCGATCTGCTGTTCACCCGCACCGCCGTCGTGCTCGGACTCACCTACTCGTTCCTGCCGTTCATGATCCTGCCGCTCTACGCGTCGATCGAACGCATCGACTGGCGGCTGGTCGAGGCGAGCCGCGATCTGTACTCGAACGGCGTCCAGTCGTTCCTGAAGATCGTCCTGCCGCTCTCGCTGCCCGGCGTCATCGCCGGCTCGATCCTCGTGTTCGTGCCGAGTCTCGGCGCCTACGTGACGCCGGAGATCCTCGGCGGTGGACGCGAGACGATGCTGGGCAGCTACATCGTCACCCAGTTCCTGACCGCGCGGAACTGGCCGGTCGGGGCGTCGGTGTCGTTCGTGCTGATGGCCGTGATGCTGTCGGCGACGATCGTGTACTTCCGCGCCGGGGGGAAGAACCTGTGAGCGAAGCGTCGTCGGCCCAGGCGCGCGGGCTCGCGAAGTTCGGGCTGAACCTGAACGTCGTCTTCGTCCTGGTGTTCCTCTACGCACCGATCGTGTTGCTCACGATCTACAGCTTCAGCGGCGCCCGCAACCCCGGCCAGTGGGGTGGTTTCACCCTCGACTGGTATCGAGCGCTCGGCGACGACACCCGGGTGCAGGACGCGATCTGGGTGTCGGTGAAGGTCGCGCTCGTGTCGACCGTCGTGTCGGTCGTGCTCGGCACGATGGCGGCGTTGGCGCTCGAACGGTTCACCTTCCGCGGCAAGAAGGTGTTCGACGCCCTGCTCTACCTGCCGATCATCATCCCCGACGTCACGATGGCGGTGATGATGCTGCTGTTCTTCACCCAGGCGTTCGATCTGCTCGACGACTGGTTCGGCCTCCGCATCGCCAAGGGCTTCGCGACGATCGTGGTCAGCCACATCGCGTTCAACATCGCATTCGTCTCGGTGGTGGTTCGTGCCCGCATCGCCGGGATGGACGCCACGCTCGAACAGGCGGCCGCCGACCTGTACGCGACCCGTTGGAGGGCCTTCGTCCACGTCACGCTGCCGCAGATCATGCCGGGCGTGATGGGCGGCGCGTTGCTCGCGCTGACCCTCTCGCTCGACGACGTCGTCGTGACCCAGTTCGTCGCCGGTCCGGGCAGCACGACGTTGCCGGTGTACGTGTTCAGTCTCATTCGCAAGGGCGTGACACCGCTCATCAACGCCGTGTCGGTGGTGATGCTGTCCGCGTCCTTGGTGTTGGTGATCGGCAGCTTGTTCGCGCAACGCGCGAACCAGGGCCGACGCCGGCGTGAACCGGCCGCGTGAGCGGCCCGCAACCCAAGGGGAGAACCAATGATCAGCAAGCGCACGATGATGGCGTCCGCCGTCGTCGCCTCGCTCGCCCTCGCGGCGTGCGGCGGTGACGACGACGAACCCGCCGCCGACGACGCCGCCGACTCCGGTGACGACGCCGATTCCGGCGACGACTCGGGCGAGCCGGCCGAGGACGGCGGTGACGAGCCGGCGGCCGAACCGGCCGGTGACGGTCCGGACTGTGCCGTCGACGAGGTCGACGGCGACCTGTTCCTCTACAACTGGGCCGAGTACATCGACCCCGAACTCCTGACGGCGTTCGAGGACCAGTACGGCGTCTCGGTCACCCAGGACACCTACGACTCGAACGAGGCGATGCAGCCGATCATCTCGGCCGGCAACTCTGGGTACGACGTGATCGTGCCGTCCGACTACATGGTCTCGATCATGATCTCGAACGGCGACATCCTGCCGCTGAACAAGGACGCCATCCCGAACTACGCGAACCTGGCCGACGACTTCGAGAGTGGTCTGCCCTACGACCCCGAAGGCGCCTACGCCGCCCCGTACCAGTGGGGCACGACCGGACTGGGTGTCGACAAGGCCGTGACGGGCGAGGACTTCCCGCGTTCGTGGGCCCTCGTGTTCGACCAGGCGACGGCCGACGAGTACGGCACCGCCGGCTCGATCTCGTTGCTGAACGACCCGCGCGAGACGCTCGGTGCCGCGCTCAAGTACCTCGGCTACTCGCTCAACTCGACGTCGGAAGAGGAGCTGAACGAGGCCAAGGAACTCGTGGCGAACGCGCCCATTCAGGCGTTCGACTCCGACGGGTACGACGAGAACCTCGCGACGGGTCAGACCGTCGTCGCCCACGGCTACTCGGGCAACTTCTTCGTCCAGTTCGACGAGGCCGACGACCCGGAGCAGTACGAGTACTTCGTGCCGGACGAGGGTGGCACGCGCTGGGTGGACAACATGGCAGTGGTGCACGACGCGCCGCATCCGTGCACCGCTCACACGTTCATCAACTTCATCCTCGACGCCGAGAACGGTGCTGCGTTGACGAACTGGAACTACTACGCCAGCCCCAACGAGGCAGCCGAGGCATCGATCCTGCCCGAGATCCTCGAGGATCCCGCGATCTACCCCGACGACCTCTCGAAGCTGGAGTTCATCAGCGACACGGGCGACTACGAGATCAACTTCTCGGACGCCTT
>JBPEWX010000673.1:0-6936 GCA_052032235.1 Ilumatobacter sp.
GAGGATCACGAGCACGAGCCCCAACCGGAGCTCGCCGGCACCGACGGCGACGGCTGCACCGGCACCGATCAGCAGTCCGACGATGGTCAGGTGGTCGGGCGTGAGACCGGTCTTGCGGAGCGCCGCGCCGATCGGCTTGACGGCGGCGTCGACCGGCTTGCGAAAACTGCCGTCGAACATCAGCCGGCTCCGTCGGCCGTCTCGAGCTCGGGATTCGGCTCGGCCAGATGCTGGAGCACACGGCCGTCGACGGCGTCGACGAGCACGAGCCCCCGCTGCTGGGGCGGCTCCTCGGCCGAATAGCAGAACACGCGCCAGGTCGGGCGACTGCGGACGCCGTGCCACACCTGCTGCGCCGAGGCGTGGCCGACCGGGAAACCGATCGCCTGCTGCGCGGCGACGAGGGCGTCGCGCTCGTCGACGTGCATGCGCCACCCGGACGAGATGCTGAACAGGCCGACGGCGGTGAGCAGGATGCCGGCCCACAGCGTGCCGCCGTTCACGATCGCCGACGAGTCGACGCTCGTGAAGTACCAGGCGTAGCAGCCCGCCGCGAGGGCGAGATAGATGTAGCCGGGGATGCGACGGCGCGAGTTGTCGGGGAACTGGTAGGCGCCGGCGAACTCCGGTTGGAGGTCTTCGGGGAGCTCGTCGCGGATCTCGTCGGCGTGGGCGACGGACGACTCGGCGACCGGGTCGGGCGAATTCATGGTGTCGCCAGCCTAACCGGCGCGCACCGGTTCGGATCGGGGCGTCAGCCCGTCGGCCAGGCGTCGCGCAACTTCGCCGCGGTGTCGACCAACGGTTCGGGCAGGGTCCGGGTGTTCGCCACGGCGGTCATGAAGTTGGCGTCGCCGGTCCAGCGCGGCACGGCGTGCACGTGCAGGTGTTCGCTCACCGAGCCACCGGCGGGGCGGCCGAGGTTGATGCCCACGTTGACACCCTCGGGCCGGTACGCCGCCTTGATCGCCCGAACAGCGTCGGTGACCGTCGGCCACAACTCGGCGGTCTCGGCCGGGTCGAGATCCTCGAGGTGCGCGACCTCCCGGTACGGCAGGACGAGTACGTGTCCGGTGCCGTACGGAAAGGCGTTCAGGATCACGAAGCACGTCTCGCCCCGATGGACGATGTTGGCCTCCTCGTCGGTCATGCCCGACGCGAGGATGCGCGTGAAGATGCTCCCCTCGCCCTCCGGGATGTCGGAGGTACCGAGCGACTGGACGTACGTGGCACGCCACCCGTTCCAGAGCCGTTCGAGCGGTGTCATCAGGCGGTGAGGGCCCGTTCGGTCGTCTCGGCGACCTCGTCGCTGAAGCGGGAGATGAACTCGCCGACGTCGACACCGCGTTCGACCTCGCCACCGCGGGGGTTGACGCCGACGGTGCCGTGCTCGACGTCGTCGTCACCCACCACCAGGATGTACGGGATCTTCTCGAGCTTCGACGAGCGGATGCGCTTGCCGAGCGCGTCACCGGCGCCGATCATGTCGACGCGGGCGCCTGCCGCGCCGAGCCGTTCGACGACCTGACGGGCGTACTCCTCGTGCGCCGTCGCGACCGGGAGCACCCGCACCTGGAGTGGTGCGAGCCAGGTCGGGAAGTTGCCGGCGTAGTGCTCGAGCAGCACCCCGAAGAAGCGCTCGATCGAGCCGAACAGGGCCCGGTGCAGCATGATCGGACGGTGCCGGTTGTTGTCGGCGCCGACGTACTCGAGATCGAACCGTTCGGGCAGCTGGAAGTCGGCCTGGATGGTCGACAGCTGCCACGACCGCCCGATCGCGTCGCGCACGTCGATGTCGATCTTGGGTCCGTAGAACGCGGCGTCGCCGTCCTTGACGGCGTACTCGAGTCCGTGTCGGTCGAGGGCCTGACGGAGTGCCTCGGTGGCCTCGTCCCAGATCTCGTCCGTGCCGACGTACTTGTCCGGGTCCTTCGTCGACAGGTTGAACGTGAAGTCGTCGAACCCGAAGGCGCGCAACACCGACAGCACGAAGTCGAGCAGGCCGGCGACCTCGTCGGCCATCTGCTCCTTCGTGACGTAGATGTGGCTGTCGTCCTGGGTGAAACCACGGATCCGGAGCAGGCCGTGCAGCGTCCCGGCGCGCTCGTACCGGTAGACGTTGCCGAGTTCGAACAGTCGGAGCGGCAGCTCGCGATAGCTGCGCTGCCGGCTCTTGAAGATCAGGCAGTGCATCGGACAGTTCATCGGCTTCATGTAGTACGTGCCGTTGTCCATCTCCATCGGCGGGTACATGCCGTCGGCGTAGAAGTCGAGGTGGCCCGACGTCTCGAACAGCTTGGCGTTCGCCAGGTGGGGCGTGAACACGAACTCGTAGTCGCCCTGTTCGTGGCGGAGGCGGCTGTAGTCCTCCATGATCTTGCGGACGATGGCGCCCTTCGGGTGCCACACGGCGAGCCCGCCGCCGAGTTCGTTCGGGAAGCTGAGCAGGTCGAGTTCGGTCGCCAGCTTGCGGTGGTCGCGCTTGGCGGCCTCTTCGAGCTGGTGGAGGTGCTGCGCGAGCGCCTCTTTCGATTCCCAGGCCGTGCCGTAGACGCGCTGCAGCATCGGCCCCTTCTCGTTGCCGCGCCAGTACGCACCGGCCACCTTCTGGAGCTTGAAGTGGCCGAGCTTGCCGGTCGACGGCACGTGCGGACCGACGCACATGTCGACGAACTCGGGCGAGTTGCGGTACGCGCTGACGACGCCGCCCTGGATCTCGGTGGCGTCCTCGGCGTCGCTCGCCTGCTCACGGAACCGGTTGATCAGGTCGACCTTGTAGGGCTGGTCGGCGAACAGGTCGGCGCCTTCGTCCATCGTCATCTCGATGCGTTCGAAGGGCTGGTTCTCGGCGATGATGGCGCGCATCTCGGCCTCGATCGAGGCCAGATCGTCGTCGCTGAACGTCTTGCCGCCGGGCAGCTCGAAGTCGTAGTAGAAGCCGTTCTCGATCGCCGGTCCGATGGAGAACTTGGCGCCCGGGAACAGGCGCGTGACCGCCTGTGCCATCACGTGTGACGTCGAGTGGCGCAGCACGTGGCGACCCTCGTCGGTGTCGGCGGTGATGATCGCGACCTCGCTCCCGTCGGGGAGCGGCGCAGTCAGATCGGTCTCGGCTCCGTCGACGGTCGCAGCGACGGCCGCCTTGGCGAGTCGCTTTCCGATCGATCCGGCGAGATCGAGCGCGGTCGAGCCCTCGGGCAGCTCGCGCTCGGATCCGTCGGGGAGTGACACCGTGATGTTGGCCATAGCGAGCACCAGCCTACGAGCGCGACACCCCTGATCGGAGCAGGTTTCGTGGGGTGGGTCCGGACGGGTCGGCTCAGACGGCGACGAGGTGGCGATGTCCCTCGGCGTGCTCGTCGCCGACATTGGCGACGACGGAGGGCGGCGCCTCCTCGACCTCGGGTTCGCCGCTGTAGCGGTTGTGGTACCGCTGCTTGGTCATCTCTCGGATCTCGAACATGACCTCGTCGATCATCGAACGCCACGCGAGGTGCTCGGGCCCGCGTCCGCGGTACCGCTCCGGCCTGATCGGTCGACCGATCGAGATCGTGCACTCCTTGCGGACCTTGGGCAGCTTGGCGTCGATCGGCTGGATCTCGTCGGTGCCGGTGATCCCGACCGGGAAGATCGGGCAACCGATGTCCATCGCGAGTCGTGCGGCGCCGGTGCGCCCCTTGTAGAGGTCGCCGTCGCGGCTGCGCGTCCCTTCGGGGAAGATGCCGAACAGCTCGCCGCGTTCGAGCACGCTGCGGGCGGCGTCGAGCGCCGCCTGGCTCTTCTCTCCGCCGGACCGATCGATCGGGATCATGCCGAGCGCCGGGAACACGTACTTCGTCTTCCACGAGTCCATGTACTCGGCCTTGCCGACGAAGCTGATGTTCCGGGGCACGGTGAGCATCAGGAACGCCGAGTCGAGAAAGCTGATGTGGTTCGGGCACAGGATCGCCGGACCGTCGTCGGGCAGTCGCTCGTATCCCTCTCGGCGGATCGTCCACAGCTTGCTCGCGATCGGCTTCACGATCGAGCGCGAGCGGGCCTGCAGCTTGTTGGCGCCTGCCGACTCGGTCATGCATCCATCGTAGACATGACGAGCGTCACATGTGCGACCGCGGCGTGGCCCGTCGGTGAATCCCTCGTTTCGGTTCGGGGTGGAACGGTGTTCTCAGAGGGCGACACCGAGCAGCTCGGCGGCGTCGCGGGTGCGCTCGCCCGCCGCCGCAGCCGCATCGACCGCTGCGACCGCGCCCGGGGTGTCGAGATCGTCGTCGAGGCGCTCGCGCACCTGGTCGATCACGTCGCCGGGCGTGCCGTCGGCGGCCGCTCGCCACGTCGACAGCCGGTCGACGTTGCGGTCGATCAGGCCGTCGTCCCACTCCCACTCGGTCCGGTAGTGGTGCTCGATCAGGCCGAGTCGGATGGCCATCGGGTCGTACGTCTCGCGGAGCTTGTCGACGAACACCAGGTTGCCGCGGCTCTTCGACATCTTGTGGCCGTCCATGCTGATCAGCGCGGCGTGCATCCAGTGGGTGACGAAGGGCTGCCCCGTCGCCGCCTCGGACTGCGCCCGCTCGCACTCGTGGTGGGGAAAGATCAGGTCGGCACCGCCACCGTGGAGATCGATCGTCGTGCCCAGTTCGCGCAGCGCGAGCGCGCTGCACTCGATGTGCCAGCCGGGGCGGCCCGCGCCCCACATCGTGTCCCACGACGGCTCGTCGGGCGCCGACGGATGCCAGAGGACGAAGTCGAGCGGGTGGCGCTTGTTCGGGTCGTCGACCTGGCCGCCGCGTTCGCGGGCGAGGTCGATCATCTCGGCCTCGGTGTAGTGGCTGAGGGACCCGAACGAGTCGAACTTCGACACGTCGAAGTACACCGATCCGCCCGCCTCGTACGCGAAGCCGGCGTCGAGCACCATGCCGATGAAGCCTCGGATGTCGGGAATCGCCGACGACGCCCGCGGCGTGCTGGCGACCGGCAACGCGTTGAGCGCCACCATGTCGCGTTCGAAACGGGCCTCTTCGGCCGCGGCGAGATCGAGGTAGTGCACCCCGAGCTCACGTGCCTTGGCGAACAGCGGGTCGTCGACGTCGGTGACGTTGCGGACGCAGGTGACCCGGTGCCCCTTGTCGATCAGGTGCCGTTGCAGCACGTCGTAGGCGATGAACGTGTTGGCGTGCCCGAGATGGGTGGCGTCGTACGGCGTGATGCCGCACGTGTACATCAGGACGTCGTCGCCGGGTTCGAACGGCACGATGGCGCGCCGCGCGGTGTCGAAGAGCTGGAAGGTCATGCGTCAGGATGCAACCGTGCGCGGGTCCGACTTGATTCCCCACAGCTGGGGAGCGACCCGCGTCTTGTACCGCACGTTGAGCTGCAGCAGCACGGCCGTGAACGCCTCGATCGCCGTCGCGTTCGACAGCTCACCGGCGTCGAGCGGGCGGCACCCGGGGATCTTGGACACGATCTCGCTGATGGCCGTCACGGCGTCGGCGTCGTCCCCGCAGATCAGGACGTCGCTCTCGATCGGTTCGCCGATGTGGCCGAGTTCGGTGGCCGGCAGGTGATGGAACGCCGCCACCACCTTGCTCTTCGGCACGGCGGCCTGCACGTGCGCGGCGACGCTGCCGCGTGGCGGGACGAGCGGCTGGAACTCCTTGCCGACGCGCACGAGCGCGTTCGCCATGCTCACGACGATCTTGCCGCGC
Source organism: Ilumatobacter sp. (assembly GCA_052032235.1). GTDB lineage: Bacteria > Actinomycetota > Acidimicrobiia > Acidimicrobiales > Ilumatobacteraceae > Ilumatobacter. Next base: position 5,706 of record JBPEWX010000673.1, read on the forward strand.
AGGTACCGCTCGTGGTCCTGGGCCATCGTCGCCGCGGAGTCCCACGGTGTCGCGATCACGACGATGTCGCAGTCGGCGGCCGACGCGTTGTCGCCGTAGCCGAGCAGGTCGTCGAGTTCGGGGTACTGCTCGACCAATGCGTCGCGCGACTCCATCGCCCGATACTTCGATCGCGAGCCGATCACCGACTCGTAGCCGACGCTCGCCAGACGGGCGGCCAGGCTGCTGCCCGCCGGTCCACTGCCCCCGATCACTCCGATACGCATGGGGGGAGCCTTGCACATCGGGTGGCGGACGACCACGTTCGGCAACCGTGACGGGCGAAGGTCACACGGGCTACGTTGCACGGCATGGGAATCCTCGAGGGCAAGAAGCTCGTGATCACCGGCGTGCTCACCGACGCGTCGTTGGCGTTCGGTGTGGCCAAGATCGCCATCGACGAAGGCGCCGAGGTGGTGCTCACCGGGGCCGGCCGGGCCCTCAGCCTCACCAAGCGCACGGCCCGCAAGCTCGGCCAGGTGAACGGTGCCGACGTGCCGGTGTTCGAGTTCGACGTGACCGTGCCCGAACACGTCGAGTCGGTGCGGGCGTCGGTGGCCGACACGTTGGGCCACGTCGACGGGGTGCTGCACGCGATCGGCTTCGCCCCCGAGTCGTGCCTGGGCGACGACTTCATGGACGCGCCCTGGGACGACGTCGCCGTTGCGATGCACATCTCGGCCTTCTCGCTCAAGACGCTCGCCGAGGCCTTCCTCCCGCTCATGAGCGAAGGCGGATCGATCGTCGGGCTCGACTTCGACAACCAGCAGGCGTGGCCGGCGTACAACTGGATGGGCGTCGCCAAGTCGGCACTCCAGAGCGTGTCGCGCTACCTCGCCAAAGAACTCGGCCCGCAGCAGATCCGCTGCAACCTGGTCGCCGCCGGACCGATCCGCACGATCGCCGCCAAGTCGATTCCCGGGTTCGCCCTGTTCGAGGACACCTGGGACGGTCGCTCACCGCTCGGCTGGGACGTCAACGACTCCGAGCCGGTGGCCAAGGCGTGCGTGGCGTTGCTGTCCGACTGGTTCCCCGCCACCACCGGCGAGATCATCCACGTCGACGGCGGCTATCACGCGGTGGGTGCCTGACGGAGCACCGTCACACCCAGCCAGTCCCGGATGACGGCCGCAGCGGTGCGGCTGGTCACGCCCGACAGCGCATCGAAGGCGTGCTGTGCGCCGTACACCGG
>JBPEWX010000674.1:0-6774 GCA_052032235.1 Ilumatobacter sp.
GAGTTCGGTTCGGAGGCGTTCACGGACGTCGGGCCACTCCCCCGGGATCTCGAGGTCGTCGATGACCGCTCGGTGGTACAGGCCGGTCCCACCGACGAGGATCGCTCGACGGTCTCGATCGACGAGATCGCCGAGCACGGCCCGGTAGGCCCGCTGGAACTCGGCGACGGTGAACTCGTCGGACGGCTCCACGAGGTCGAGCAGATGATGCGGCACACGGCGGCGCTCCTCGACGGTCGGCTTCGCCGTGCCGACGTCCATGCCCCGGTACACCTGCATCGAGTCGACCGAGACCAGTTCGACGTCGCCGAGACGTTCGGCGACCGCCATCGCCACCGACGACTTGCCCGACGCGGTCGGCCCGACGACCGCCACTCGTCGGGGCAGCGCGCTCACAGCGAGGCGACGGGGATGCGCAGCTTGTGGGTCGGCTCGGCGAGCAGCTCGACGAAGCGACCTTCGAGGAAGTGCGGCGCGCCGCGGGTGACCTCGACGTTCGCGTAGGAACCGACCCGAAGCGGTTGGGGCGCCTGGAAATGGACGAGCTTGTTCTGGCGGGTCCGGCCGGTCGTGATCTCGGGGCGCTTCTTGGACGGCCCCTCGACCAGGACCTCCTCGACGAGCCCTTCCCGGGCCTGATGCTTGCGCAGTGCCGAGCGTTCGATCACCAGCTTGAGTCGGTCGAAGCGCTCGCCGGCGACGGCCGGGTCGACGAAGTCGCCCTCCATGTCGGCCGCTTCGGTTCCGGGTCGGGGCGAGAAGATGAACATGTAGGCGAAGTCGAACTCGGCAGCGGCGGCGACTTCGAGCGTGCGTTCGAAGTCGTCGTCGGTCTCGCCGGGAAAGCCGACGATGATGTCGGTCGACACCGCGAGGTCGTCGATCACCGACCGGGCCTGGGCGAGCCGCTCGAGGTAGCGCTCACCGGTGTAGCCGCGGTGCATCAGCGACAGCACTCGGTCGCTCCCCGACTGGAGCGGATAGTGCAGGTAGTTGCACACCGCCGGCGTCTCGGCCATGGCGGCGAAGGTCTCGGGACGCATGTCTTTCGGGTGCGGACTCGTATAGCGGACCCGACGGATGCCCTCGACCGAGCCGACGTCGCGGAGCAGGTCGGCGAACAGCGGGCGCAGCTTGGCGTCGTCGTCGCCGGCACGGCGGGCGGCGAGCTGCAGATCTCGTCCGTACGAGTTGACGTTCTGACCGAGGAGGGTCACCTCGGTCACGCCGTCGGATGCGAGCTGGCGCACCTCGGCGACGATGTCGTCGTACGGGCGGCTGATCTCGGCGCCTCGCACGGCCGGCACGATGCAGAACGCGCAGTTGTTGTCGCAGCCGATCTGGATCGTGACCCAGCCGTTGTAGCTCGTCTCACGCCGGGCCGGCAGCGCCGACGGGAACATCGCATGGTCGTCGATCACGGCCTCTTCGAGGATCTCGGTGATCGGCGCCGAACTCGTGGTGGCCTGCTCGAGCAGATCGGCGGCGCGGTGCACGTTGTGGGTGCCGATCACGACGTCGACGTGCTTGGCCTTGCTCGCCACGAGATCACGATCTTTCTGGGCGAGGCAGCCGGCGACCATGATCTGGCGGCCGTCCTTGGCGTCCTTCCACGGCTTGAGGTGGCCGAGGTTGCCGTACAGCTTGTTGTCGGCGTTCTCCCGGATGCAGCACGTGTTGAGCACCACGACGTCGGCCTCGTCCTCCGACTCGGCGCGCACGAGCCCGTCGGCCTCGAGCAGTCCGGCGATGCGCTCGGAGTCGTGCTCGTTCATCTGGCACCCGTAGGTACGAACGACGTAGCTGCGTGTCACGCCCGTCGAGGCTACCGACCAGCGTTTCCGGGCGTGCGTTGCGGGTACCGAAGCGGCATGAGCGAGCGGCATCGACCCTGGTTGGAACGAGATCGACGACCCGACGGCGTCGACGACGACACGGTCTCGGCGGTCGGCAAGCTCGGTGAAGCGGTCGAGTGGATCGAGCGGGCCCGTGGCCGGCTGTACGACTTCCACCAGATGAGCGGTCACGCCGATCTGCTCCTCGGGGAGGCAGCCGACAAACTCGACGAGGCCGGACACGCCGAACTGGCCGACCGGATCCGCACCGAGTTCGTGGGTCGCAACGTGATCGAGGGCCGTTGGACGTTCCAGATCGTCGAGGAGTACGACGCCACCTACTGGTCACCGGTCCGTGAGGCGAAAGCCGCCGTCGAGAGTCGACTGCTCGACGGACGCGAGCACGTCTTCGAATCGGAGATGAAAGAGGACCGCCGCACGAACGGCCGCCGCCACCACGAATCACGCCCCGACGACTGACGACGTACCGTGTCGGATCCATTCGTCACCGTTCGCCGGGAAGGGATCGAGCTCGTTCGGTGTTCACTGTGCTCGTGCCTCCCATCGAGACCGACGAGCAATACGACCTGATCATCATCGGCAGCGGATCGGGGAACTCGATCCCCGAGTTCCTGTCCGACTGGAAGATCGCGCTGATCGAACGCGGGACCTTCGGCGGGACGTGCCTCAACGTCGGGTGCATCCCCTCGAAGATGTTCGTGATGCCCGCCGACGTCGCGCTCGAGGCCGGCCATGCCGATCGGCTCGGCATCTCGCTGGAGTACCACGGTGCCGACTGGCCGGCGATCCGTGACCGGGTGTTCGGTCGGATCGACCCGATCTCCGAAGGAGGCCGTCAGTATCGCGACACCGGCACCGAGAACGTCACGCTCTACCAGGCGACCGCCCAGTTCGTCGCTCCCAAGGTGGTCGACGTCGAAGGTGTCCGCATGACCGCCGACCACATCCTCGTCGCCACCGGTTCGCGGCCGGTCGTGCCGCCGATCCCGGGCCTCGTGGAGACGGGGTTCCACACGAGCGACACGATCATGCGGCTCGACGAGCTCCCCGGTCGGCTCGGGATCATCGGCGGTGGCTTCATCGCCGTCGAGATGGGCCACGTGTTCGCCGGGCTCGGTTCGCAGGTGTCGGTGTTCAACCGCTCCGACGTCCTGCTCCGCCACTTCGACCGTGAGATCGCGGAACGGTTCACGGAGGTCTTCTCCGCCCGCCCCAACGTCGACGTGCACCTCCAGCACCTGCCGACCAAGGTCGAGCGGCGTGGGCACGAGATCGTCATCCACTGCGCCGGCGAGGAGATCGTCGTCGATCAGTTGCTCGTCGCCACCGGGCGTGAACCGAACAGCGATCTCGTCGCCGCCGAGGAAGGCGGCTTGTCGTGCCACCACCACGGCACGATCGAGGTCGACGAACACCTCCGGACGCGGGTCGAGGGTGTCTGGGCGATCGGCGATGTCGCCAACTCGTGGCAGCTCAAGCACGTCGCCAACCACGAGGCGACGGTGGCGTTCTGGAACATCGCCCACCCCGACGACCTGAAGCGGGTCGACTACAAGGCCGTCCCGTCGGCGGTGTTCAGCAACCCGCAGGTGGCGACGGTCGGTCTCACCGAGGAGCAGGCACGCGCCGAGGGCCGCGACGTCGTGGTCGGTCGCCGCGACTACGGCGGCACCGCGTACGGCTGGGCCCTCGTCGACGACACCTCGTTCGCCAAGGTCATCGTCGACGCCGCGACCGGCTTGATCGTCGGCGCCCACATCATCGGACCGCAGGCAGCGTCCCTGATCCAGCCGCTGATCCAGGCGATGCAGTTCGACCAGACCGCAGCCGACATCGCGAACGAGCCGTACTGGATCCACCCGGCGCTGACCGAGGTCGTCGAGAACGCTCTGCTCGAAGCCGTCGAACAACTGTGACCCACGCCTCGTCGGCGATCTGACCGACGGCGCGGCGGCCGGGTAGCGTGCGCGTCGTGCTCGCCATCCTTCTCGACACCTTCCCCTACCGCGCCATGGCGCTGGCCCACATCCTCGCCGCGATCGTGGCGTTCGGACCACTGTTCCTGTACCCGAGCCTGCGTCGCACCGGTGAGACGCAGGCGATCGCCGCGACCCACATGAAGATGACGTTCCCCGCGCTGATCGTGCTGTGGGTGCTCGGCATGGGTCTGGCCGGCATGTCGGAAGACGCCTACAAGATGAGCCAGCTGTGGCTCGCCCTGTCGATCGTCGACTGGCTGATCCTCGTCGCCGTGAGCTGGTTCCTCATCCGGCCGTCGATCACCGACACGTCGGACGCCGCGCGCGGCAAGCTGGCCGCCGGCGTCGGGATCACCCACCTCGGCCTGTTCGTCGGCCTCGTCCTGATGGTCTGGAAGCCGGGCCTCTGATGTCGTCGACGGTTCGCGCCGCCGTCTGCCGTTCGTTCGGCGAGCCCTTGGCGGTCGAAGAACTCACGCTGGCCGGTCCCGAGACCGGCGAGGTCCGCGTCCGGCTGCGGGCGGTGGCGATCTGCCACAGCGACGTCTCCTACGCCGACGGCGAGTGGGGCGGCGAACTGCCTGCGGTGTTCGGCCACGAGGCCGCCGGCGAGATCGTCGAGGTCGGCGACGGCGTCGGCTTCGAGGTCGGCACGTCGGTCGTGGTGACCCTCATCCGCTCGTGCGGCGAGTGCCACCGGTGCCAGAACGGCGCCGAGGTCGCGTGCTCGACCCAGTTCGCGCTCGACGGACGCTCGCCGCTCACCGACCGCGACGGCGCCTCGATCGTGCACGGCATGCGGACGGCTGCGTTCGCCGAGGAAGTCGTGGTGCACGCCAGCCAGATCGTGCCGATCGACGGTGATCTACCGGCCGACTCAGCGTCGCTGTTGGCCTGCGGTGTGATCACCGGTGTCGGCGCCGTCGTCAACACCGCGCAAGTCGAGCCGGGCAGCACCGTCGTCGTGCTCGGGTGCGGCGGCGTCGGTCTGAACGTGGTGCAGGGCGCGGCGATCGCGAAGGCGGCGTCGATCGTCGCCGTCGACATGCACGCCGGCAAGCTCGAACTGGCGGCACGGCTCGGTGCCACCCACACCCACGATCTCGCCGACGGCCCGATCGACGACCTCGTCCGATCGCTCACCAACGACGAGATGGCCGACTACGTGTTCGTGGCGACCGGTGCACCATCGGCGCTGGCGACGGCGGGCGACATCGTCGGCACGATGGGCGCCGTCGTGATCGTCGGCATGCCCGCCACGGGCGTCGCCGGCTCGTTCGACCCGAGCACGTTGGCCGGGAACAACCAGCGGATCCTCGGTTCGAAGATGGGGACGTCGGTCATCGCTCGTGACATTCCCGATCTGATGCAGCGCTATCACGACGGCGACCTCGAACTCGACGGGTTGATCTCGCGCCGCTTCCCCCTCGAGCGGATCAACGAGGCGATGGACGAGGTCCGTTCCGGTGCCGCGCTGCGCAACGTGATCGTCTTCGACTGACGCCGTTCGGACCGTCCGGCACCTGTCTGGGAGACTCGCCGACATGCGCATCGAATCCGTCGAGACGTTCGTCATCGGGAACCCCCCGCCGGGTTGGGGCGGCCACTACTTCGTCGTCGCGAAGGTGACCACCGACGACGGGCTGTACGGGTACGGCGAGGCATACGGGGCGACGGTGCGTGCACCCGTGCTCGCCGACACGATCGTCGACCTCGCCGATCAGTTCCTCGTCGGCCACGATCCGCATCACATCGAGCTGTTCTGGCGGCGCGCCTACTCGCGCGGGTTCACCCAGCGACCCGACGTGACCCTGCAGGGCGCCATGAGCGCGCTCGAGATCGCCTGCTGGGACATCGTCGGCAAGGCGGCCGGCAAGCCCGTCCACGAGCTGCTTGGCGGGCAGGTACACGAGGCGTTGCGGTCGTACACGTACCTGTACCCGAAGCCCGACGACACCGCCGACGTGTACACCGATCCGGACACCGCAGCGGCACGGGCGGCCGAGGAGGTCGAGCGGGGCTTCACGGCCGTGAAGTTCGACCCGTGCGGGCCGTACACCGCGATGGGAGGGCACCAGCCCCGACGCGCCGACGTCGAACTCACCCGATCGATCGTCGCCGCCGTGCGTGACGCCGTCGGCGACCGGGCCGACATCCTCGTCGGCACCCACGGGCAGTTCACCGCGGGCGGCGCGCTGCGGATCGCCTCGGCGATCGCCCCGTACGACCCGCTGTGGTTCGAGGAGCCGGTGCCGCCCGACGACATCGCCGCCATGGCACAGGTCGCGCGCTCGTCGCACGTGCCGGTCGCCACCGGCGAACGGCTGACGACCAAGTACGAGTTCGCTCGGCTGCTCGAGGCGCGGGCGGCGTCGATCGTCCAGCCGAACCTCGGACGCGTCGGCGGCCTGCTCGAAGGCAAGAAGGTGGCGGCGATCGCGGAAGCGTTCGGCGCTCAGGTCGCACCGCACTGCTACAACGGCCCGATCGGCCTGGCGGCCAACGTGCAACTGGCCGCGTGCACGCCGAACTTCCTCATCACCGAGGCGATCCAGGATCTCACGGGGTTCCACGCCGATCTGCTCGTCGAACCGATGCAGTGGTCGGAGGGCAACGTCGTGATCCCGACCGCACCCGGTCTGGGTGTCGAGCTCGACGAGGACGTCGCCCGGGCCCACCCGTACGACGGCGATGCGACGCACCTGACGATGTGGAACGACCCGATCGACGAAGCCGAACTCCACCGACGCGTCTGAACGGCGCGAAGCGCTGTGCCCTCGACGTCAGGTGTGCGCGAGGCGCAACCCGGCGCGCGGCCACCGTGTCGACACCAGACGACCGGTGCTCGACAACGTGATGTAGGCGGTGCGCAGGTCGTCACCGCCGAAACAGATGTTGGTCGTGATGATGTCGCCGGTCGCGTGGTGCTCGACGACCTC
>JBPEWX010000675.1:0-3896 GCA_052032235.1 Ilumatobacter sp.
CCGGCGGCGGTCGGCACGCCGTAGACCTCGACCGACTGGCCGAGCCACGCGTCTGGCAACCCGAACGGGAGCAGCGCGCCGCCGACGGCGAACGACGACTCGAGCCACGCCACGGCCGCGATGCCCTCGGGTGGCGTCGTCGGCCGCTCCGAGGCGACCCGAGCTGCCACGCTCTTCGCGAGATCGCGCCGCGCCCGGTCCTCGCCGGCGGCGGCGAGGACTCGATCCGTCGCCACGAGCGCGGCGTCGGTGATCCACGTCGTGCGGTCGGCGAACTGTTCGACGGCACGCACGAGCTCCTCCAGCCACGGCCCGGGCTGCTCCCCCATCCGGACGAGTTCGCCGAGTGCGAGCGCGAACGCCTCGGGCTCGTCGTCGGCGTCGGGGATGGCTCCGAGTGCCAGCTCACACCGCAGCGCCGTCACCGCGGCTGCGAGCGTCGCGCCGCGTTCACCGTCGGGCAGCACGAACCGGCTCGCGCGCTCTGTCGTCGTGAGCCACCCGTTCGCCACTTGGCGAGCTGCGGGCACGTCGGGCAGACGCTCCGGGGCCGCGCCGTGGGGGATCCCGACGCGCACGGTCGCCTTGTGTCCGAGCGGCAGCACGAACGAGCCGGCGGGCAGTTCGATCCCTTCGATGGGGATGTCGGCGACGGGTCGTTCGGTGACGACGTCGGGGCGGTCGAACGCGACCGCCACCGGGAGCGTCGACTCGTTCTCGACCTCGACGATCGTGAACCCACCGGCGTCGGGCACGCTGTAGATCCGCTGGACGACGTCACCGTTCGGGACACGGACGCGCGTCTCGGTGACCGGTGTGCCGTCGATGCGTTGCTGGCGCACGGTCGGCTCGTCGGCCGGCACGTGCCAACGATCGTCGGCCGCGACGTACCAGTCGAGCGGGCGGTCGTCGTCCCACGGCTCGATCCGCCCCCACGGCGAGATGGAGGCGCGCCACGCCGAACCGGTGATACCCGTGGTGATCATCGAAGCTCCTCGGCGCTGGTGTCGGGGCGCCGCACCCGTGTCGTCGGGGGATCGGGGACGATCAGTCGAACTCGCTCTTGTTGCTGCGCGCCATGACGGCGGCGAGCGCATCGCGTGCGCTGCGGCCCTCGTGGCACACGGCGACGACCTGTTCGGTGATCGGCATCTCGACACCGTATCGGCGAGCCAGCTCGAGCACGCTGGGCGAACTCTTGACGCCCTCGGCGACCATGTTCATCGAGTCGAGGATCTCCTCGATCGACCTGCCTCGACCGAGTTGCAGCCCGACCGAGTTGTTGCGACTCTGGCTCGACGAGCACGTGGCGATCAGGTCGCCCATGCCGGCGAGCCCGGCGAAGGTGTACGGATCGCCACCCATCGCCACCCCGAGGCGTGACATCTCGGCCAGTCCGCGGGTGATCAGCGTGGCACGAGAGTTGTCGCCGAACTCCATCCCCTCGATCATCCCGGCGGCGATGGCGATCACGTTCTTCACCACGCCGGCGACCTCGCACCCGACGACGTCGGGATTGGTGTAGACGCGCAGACTCGGCTGGCTGAGGATGCGTTGCAGCTCGACCGCGATCGTGCTGTCGGGGATGGCGACGACGCTGGCGGCGGGTTGGCCGGCCATGATCTCCTTCGCCAGGTTCGGTCCGGTCATCAACCCCGCCGGACGACCGGGCATCTCGTCGCCGATGATCTCGGTCATCCGCTTGAGGGTGTCGCGCTCGAGCCCCTTCGACAGGCTGACCACCGGCACCCACGGCCGGATGTACCCCGCCGCCTCGGCAGCGATGTCGCGGAAACCGTGTGACGGCACCGCCATCACCAGCACGTCGGCCGATCCGACCGCCTCCTCGATCGAGTCGGTGACCTGCAACTCGTCGGGGAGGCGGAAACCGGCCAGGTAGTCGGGGTTCTCCCGGGTCGAACGCATCGTCTCGACCAGATCGGCGCGGCGAGCCCACAGCGTGGTCGGCGTGTTGACGGCGGCGAGCGATGCGACGGTGGTCCCCCAAGAACCGGCCCCGATCACGGCCACCCGGATCTCGGGAGCGCGCATGGCGGCACTGTAGTTGCGGCTCGACCGTCGTGAACAGACGACGCGCCGCCTAGGGTTCGGCGTGTGGAAGCGGCCGTGCTCGTGCCGATCAAGGCGTTCCGGAACGCGAAGGGCCGCCTGGCCCCGACGGTGTCCCCCTCGGCCCGCGCCGACCTCGCACGGATGATGGCCGCACGCGTCCTCGACGCCGCTCGCCCGTACACCCCGTTCGTGGTCTGCGACGACGACGATGTCGCCGACTGGGCGGGCCGGCAGGGTGCCGAGGTGTTGTGGACGCCCGGCCTCGGCCTGAACGGAGCGGTCGATCACGCGTCGGCCGTGGTGGCCGGCAAGGGCTTCGATCACGTCGTGGTGGCGCACGGTGACCTGCCGCTCGCGCACAGCTTCGAGCACGTGATCGCGGACGGCGTCGTCACGCTCGTTCCCGACCATCGTCTCGACGGCACGAACGTCCAGACGAGACCGGCCGCCACCCAGCTGCCGGCGGCCTACGGGGCGGGCAGTTTCCGACATCACCTCGCTGCAGCGCTCGAACGCGGCCTCGAGGTCCGCGTGGTGACCGACCCCCGGCTCGCCCGTGACGTCGACACGATCACCGACCTCGACGACCTCGGCATCGTCCTCGACGAGGACGGCACCTGGAGCGGAGCGAACCCATGAGCACCAACGAACCCGGCCAACCGCCACTCACCGGCGGGACGTGGACGTCGGCGCTCGAGACACCCGCCGTCGCGCTGGCGATCGGCGCCCACCCCGACGACGTCGAGTTCGGCGCCGGTGGCACGCTCGCGAAGTGGGCCGCCGACGGATGCGTCGTGCACCACCTGGTGTGCACCGACGGTTCGAAGGGCACCTGGGACGTCGGGGCCGACCTGCCGGCGCTCGTCGAGCGACGCCAGGGCGAGCAACGCGACGCGAGTCAACGCCTGTCGGGCGAACACGCGGGCGAGGTGCGTTTCCTCGGCGCCGTCGACGGCGAACTCGAACCGACGGTCGAGCATCGGATCGGCGTCGTGCGCGCGATCCGCGAGCTCCGACCCGACGTCGTCCTCGGACACGATCCGTGGAAGCGATACCGGCTGCACCCCGACCACCGGGCCGCCGGACTGCTCACGTGCGACGCCGTCGTCGCCGCTCGCGACCCACACTTCTTCCCCGATGTGGGTCCGTCACATCATCGGCCGTCGCACCTGTTCCTCTTCGAAGCCGACGAGCCCGATCACGTCGAGGACGTGACCGCCTCGGTCGACCGCAAGCTCGACGCGTTGCACGCCCACGAGAGCCAGTTCGAGTCGACGATGCACGCCGCCGACGACGCGGAGCTGGCGGCGTTCGACGAACGGATCACGGCACGACTCGCCGAACTCGGAGCCCCTCACGGCGTTCGGTTCGCCGAGGTGTTCAAGCGGATCTCCGACTTGTGACCATCGTGTCGGCGGGCACGGCGTAGCGGTCGAGGACCCGGTGCCACTTGTTCCGTGGCAGCGTCGGGTTCGACATGGCCACGCCGAGCGCGAACTTGCTGATCTTCGTGGGCCGCCGACCGAGCCGCCAGAGGGCATGGTCGACCGTGCCCGGTCCGCCCGGCGACTTCGTCTCGACCACGAACCGGTCGCCGATCTCGAACGCCCGGCCGGTCAGGTCGTCACACCGGAGGTCGGCGTCGATCGTGATCCGCTGATCGCCGACCACGAGGGTCGTCCGGCGGTACCGGGTGCGGAGTACCGGTTCGAGCCGTTCGGCGACGGCCGGGTCGACCGTGGCCGTCACGAACGCGAGTGCATCCGGGGTGAGCCGGTCGGCGTCAGCCGGGTCGTGACGACGACGCACCTTCTCGTTCTGCC
>JBPEWX010000676.1:0-5103 GCA_052032235.1 Ilumatobacter sp.
CAGAGGCGACCGAGGGGGTCGCCGCCGTCGGCCAGCCGTTCCCGAACGACCTCCAGGACCCCGCCGCTTCCGAGGCGTTCATCATCCAGATCATCCCCGAGGGCGCCCCGCAGGACGCCGACACCGAGGACACCGTGCTCGCCCTGCGCGACGCCTTCGAACCGATCGTGGAGGGCACCGGCGTCGAGGCCAACCTGACCGGTGCCGTGCCGGCGTCGATCGACTTCTCCGACTACCTGAGCGGTCGCAACATCATCTTCTTCGGTGCGGTCCTGATCGTGTCGTTCTTCCTGCTCATGATGGTGTTCCGGTCGATCCTCGTGCCGATCAAGGCCGTGATCATGAACGTGCTGTCGATCACCGCGGCGTTCGGCGTCGTCGTCGCGATCTTCCAGCAGGGCTGGCTCGGTATCGAGGGTGGCCCGATCGAGCCCTTCATCCCGATGATGATGTTCGCCATCGTGTTCGGCCTGTCGATGGACTACGAGGTGTTCCTCCTGTCCCGGGTGAAGGAGGAGTACGACCGCACCGGCGACCCGCGCAACTCCGTCGCCGACGGCCTGGCCGCGACGGCACGGGTCATCACCGCCGCCGCGGCGATCATGGTCGTCGTCTTCGGTGCGTTCCTGCTCGAGGACGACCGCATCATCCGGCTGTTCGGCACCGGTCTGGCCCTCGCGGTCCTGCTCGACGCCACCCTCGTCCGCATGCTGCTCGTGCCTGCCACGATGGAGCTGCTCGGCAACCGCAACTGGTGGCTGCCGCGCTGGATCGACAAGATCCTGCCCCGCCTGAACGTGGAGGGTGCCCACCTCGACGAGCTGCTCGCCGAGAGCGGCGTCGACGTCGAGGTGCCCGACACGCCCGAAGACCTCGTCGAACCGGTTCGATAGCCCGAGTCAGTCGGCGGGTCGGCCGTGATGGTCGACCCGCCGGGTGATCTCGTCGACGAGACCGATCTCGTCGTCGGTCAGACGACTGGCGAACCTCGTCTGCACCGATCGCCGGAACGACACGTTCATCTCGCGCCACAGCGTGCGACCCCGCGGCGTCAGCTCGACGTCGACGGCGCGGTGATCGAGCGGGTCGACGTCGCGGTGGCGGGCGATCCAGCCCTCTTCTTCCAGACGATCCAGGCGTCGGCTGAGACTCGACGGTGGGATCCGCATCCACGCCGCGACGTCCTGTGGGCGTGCTCGACCGCCGAGGTCTCGCAGCGCGTTGAGGACCTCGAACGACACGAGCGGCACCGCCCACTCCCGTCGGAGGTCGTCGTCGATGTCGCGGTGGATCGCGGCGACGACCGACTGGAGTTCGCGCCAGGCGGACAGTCGGGCGGCGTCGAGACGGGGCACGGTCGGGTCAGGCGGTCGCCTTCAGCGCCGACGCGAACGCGCCGACCGCTTCGTCGATCTCGGCCGCGGTGACGACCAGCGGCGGCATCCATCGGACGATGTTGCCGGCGGTCCCGGCGTTCATCAGGATCAGTCGGCCCTCGCGCAGGCAGTGCTCGAGCACGGGGCCGACCCGGCTGGCGTCCTCGAAGCTGGAGGCGACCATCAGACCTGGGCCGCGCACCTGTCGCAGCTCGGGGTGCAGCTCCTTGAGCTCGCTCAGCCCGTCGCGGAGCTGGGTGCCGCGCGCCCGAACGTTGTCCATGAAGCCGGGTTCGCTCATCACGTCGATGGTGGCGATCGCCGCCGCGCACCCGATCGGGTTGCCGCCGTAGGTGCCGCCGTGGCTCCCGGTGGGCCACAGGTCGTCGAGTTCGCGGCGGGTGCCGAGCGCACTCAGCGGGAAGCCGGACGCGATGCCCTTCGCCATGCAGATGATGTCGGGTTCGACACCGAGCCGGTCGACGGCGAACCATTCCCCGGTGCGGCCGAAGCCCGACTGCACCTCGTCGGCGATGAACAGGATCCCGTGTTCACGGCACCGCTCGATGATGCCCTCGACGAAGGCCTGCGGCGCGGGGATGTATCCGCCCTCGCCGAGCACCGGTTCGAGGATGACGCACGCCGTCTCCGACGGTGCGGTCTGGGTCGCCAGCAATCGGTCGAACGCTCGCAGCGAGGCGGTGACGGTCGCTTCCTGATCGGAGGCGAGCGGGTCGGGGAACGGCGAGACGTACACCCCGCTCGGCAACGGCGCGTGGCCGGCCCGGTACACCGTCTTCGAGGTCGTCATCGACATCGCGAGGTGGGTGCGCCCGTGGAACGACCCCTGGAACACGATCGTGTTGGGCCGCTTCGTCGCCTGCTTGGCCAGCTTCACCGCCGCTTCGGTGATCTCGGCGCCGGAGTTCGCGAAGAAGAAGGTGTCGATCGACTCGGGCGTGATGGCGTCGAGCTTGCCCGCGAGCGTCTCGAGCAGATCGTGGGTGTAGACGTTGGCCTGTGCGTGGATGAACTTCTCGGCCTGCGTGGCGATCGCCTCGGTCACCTTCGGATGGCAGTGGCCCGTCGAGTTGACGGCGATGCCGGCCGCGAAGTCGAGGTACTCGTGACCGTCGACGGTGGTGACGCGGCAGCCGCGTCCGCTGGCGACCTGCAGGTCGGTGACCTTGAACCAGACCTTCGAGAGATTCGACATGGCGCGAGCCTATGCACGCGGAGACCCTCACCGATACCCCCGGGTGGGGGCAGGTGGTCAGCCCGCCAGTTCGGCGGCGACGTCGATCGCCTCGTCGAACGAGATGCGCTGGGCGAGGTGCTTGCGGAACGGCATGACGGCACGGGGCATGTCGAGGCCGAGCACGCCCCGGAGACGACCACCGCTGCCGTAGAGCGCGGCGAACTTCCGTTCCTCGATCGACCCGGCGACGATGCGGACCTCGTCGTCGCCGGCGGGTCGACCGAGGAACTGGATGCGGTGGTGGTACTGCTCGCTCCAGAAGAACGGGACGGGTTCGTAGGCGTGCGTCGGTTCACCGTCGCGCCAGGCGATCAGGTTCGTCCCGACGAGGGCGCCCTGTTCGGCGGCGTTCGTCCAGTGCTCGACGCGCATCGCCTCGTCGAACAGCGGGTTGTGCCAACGGGCGACATCGCCTGCCGCGAAGATGCCGTCGTGGCCGACGCCGAGGTCGGGGCCGCACACGACACCGTCGTGGACCGTGAGGCCGGACCCGTCCAACCAGTCGACCGACGGGCTGACCCCGATCCCGACGACGAGCACGTCGGCGTCGATCGTCGTGCCGTCGGCCAGTTCGACGTGTCGGGCGCCGATGTTCGCGACCGACGCGTCGCAGCGGATGTCGACGCCGTGGTCGTCGTGGACCGCCGCGACGGCTGCGCCCATCTCGGCACCGAGGCCTCGCATCAGCGGTGCCGGTGCGCCCTCGAGCACGACGACGTCGTTGCCGAGACCGCGGGCGGTCGCGGCGACCTCGAGCCCGATGAAGCCGGCACCGATGACGACGACCCGTCGGTCGCCGGCGACGAGCTCGGCTCGGAGCGCGAGCGAGTCGTCGAGGGTGCGCAGCACGTGCGCCGAGTCGTGGGCGTGCTGGCCGGGCAGGGTGCGGGGGTCGGCTCCCGTGGCGATCACCAACCCGTCGAACTCGACGTGGCTGCCGTCGCCGACGAGCACGGTCCGCGATTCGACGTCGAGTCCGATCGCTCGGGCCCCGGTGCGCCACGTCAGGTCGAGCCCGTCCATCTGGTCGGGTTTGCGGAGCGCGATGCGGTCGGGTTCCCATTCGCCGCTCAGCAACCGCTTCGACAGAGGCGGCCGGTCGTAGGGATGGTGCGTCTCGCCGCCGATCATCGTGATCCGCCCGTCGAAGTCGGCGCCCCGCAGCGTCTCCGCTGCCCGCAACCCCGCCAACGACGCCCCCACGATCACCACGTGCTCCATGGCCCCCTGTCCTACCACGACGGAAGGTGTCGGGCTGGATTCCAGTGGTCATTGCAACACGAGTTGGTCGAAGACCTCTAATGGTGTCAGCCAGTTGTGGCGTTTGCGTGGTCGGGTGTTGAGTTTGTGAGCGACGGCGTCGAGGTCGCCTTGGCTGAACTGTGAGAGATCGGCGGTGCGGGGGAGGAACTGGCGGAGGAGACCGTTGATGTTTTCGTTGCTGCCGCGTTGCCAGGGCGCTCGGGGATCACAGAAGAAGATCATCATGTCCGTCGCGAGCGTGATCTTGTGGTGGGCTGCCATCTCCGAACCCCGATCCCAGGTCAGTGTCTGGCGCAGCACCTCTGGCAGGGTGAGGATCCGTGCTGCGATCGCGTCGGCGACGTGGTCGGCTTGTTTGCTGTCGAGCTTGGACAACATCACCAGGCCGGTGGTGCGCTCCACGAGGGTTCCGACTTGAGAACCGCTGTTGCGGCCCATGATCAAGTCGCCTTCCCAGTGACCTGGCACCAAACGATCCTCGATCTCGTCGGGTCGTTCCGCGATCGACACGAGCCCCGGGATCGATGACTGATTCCGGTTCCGCACCGTCATCTGCCGCGGCCGGCGGACCGCTCTCCCCGTGCGTAAACACGCCGTGAGCTCTTTGCGCAGACCGCCGCGACCGTGCACGTACAACGCTCGATAGATCGTCTCGGGGGCCACTCGCATCGTCTCGTCGTCGGGGAACTCGACCCGCAGCCTGGCACTGATCTGTTCCGGCGACCACAGTTCGAACTCGAGCCACCCCGCAACCACCCACGCCAACAACGGGAACCGTTCGAACTTGAACTGCTTCGGACGTCGCGCACGCTCACACGACCCCCGATGCGCCGACACCGCCCGATACACGTCCCGGCCCCCTCCCGCAGCGATCTCACGGCCGATCGTCGACCGATGACACCTCACCCGTCGAGCAATCTCGGCGTCTGAGAACCCGGCCACGATCCCACGAGAGATCTCTTCTCGATCGTCCAACGACAACCGACCCGAACTGGAACGACGTACCTGTGCTTCCACCTCCGGATCATGAACGATCCGTGACACCGTCCGATCAGCCACACCAAACACGGCAGCCACCTGCCGCATCGAGCAGCCATCAGCCACCATCAACCACATCCAACGACGAACCTCGTCAGGAACACGCGGCCTCGGCATGAACAACACCTCCAAAAGATCAGGTGTTGCAACGACCCTCGGAACTCAGCC
>JBPEWX010000677.1:0-3114 GCA_052032235.1 Ilumatobacter sp.
TCGTGGATCTCTTGAAGGCTCTCGACGGCCCACGCCCACTCCTCCTCCGGCGTGCCGTCGGGCACGATCTTGCCGACCGTGCTCGGCACGATGGTGATCTCCTCGCCGTCGAGCTCGTGCACCATCGTGACGCAGTCCTTGACGTACTGCACGCTCATGGCGCGCTGGTCCGGGTTCTTCGCGCACAGGTTGCGCTCGCCGAGCGTGAGCGTGACGGCACCCCAGCACCGCAGGCCGTAGTGATCGAGCTGGCCGCGTACGGTTTTCGTGTCGTACTGATCGGGCTCGCCCTTGATCTCGATGCTCTCGTAACCACATCGCTTGAGTCGCGCGAGCGTGACCTCGAGCGGCTCGGATCGCATCCAGTTGTGCATCGACATGTGCATGTCGTTCCCCCTCCTCAGGTGGTGATCGGCCGCCCCCACGACGGCCGTCGGATCAGGTCGGGCGTAGCGACGCCCACGGTTCTTCGGTCGAGCAATCGACCGCCTCGTAGCCGTTCGGGCCGAAGCTGGGCCCGAGGACGACGAACAGTCGGACGGGTTCGCGGGCGTCGGCGGGCACGAAGCTCGCGTGGACCTGTCCCATCGGGATGAACGCCGAGTCGCCGGCGGTCAGGAACTTGCGCTCACGGCCGATCCACTGCTCGACGGTGCCGCTGCGGACCAGGATGATCTCCTCCTGGTTCGGGTGGGTGTGGAAGTCGTGCCCCTTCCCGATGTCGAGCTTGACGTCGAGGACGCACATCTTCGACGCGTCGGCGACGTTCTGGGGTCGCACGACCCAACCGGTCGACCCCCAGTCGAGTTGCTCCCACTCGACGTCGTCCACACACATGAAACACATTCGTTCGTCCTCGATCCTTCCGTTCGTCCCGCCGGGTCCGGCTCAGCTCCGGTACGCCTCGCGCCCGACGCCCTGCACGGGAATGCCTTGCGAGGCGAGCACGTCGTGCTGCAGCGAGTACATCGCCGCCGCCGCCTCGTCGATGTGCCGTGTGAAGGCCATCGATCCCTGGAGGATCGGCTTCAGGAGTTCTTTCTCCTGCACCCGTGCGAGCGGGTACTCGTGCTCGACGATCAATGGGGTGGTGCTGATGTCGAGGTCGAGCAACTCGCGGACGGCGAGCTGGTGGTCGAGCCAGTCGACGGTGCGGTTCTGGAGATAGGCGAGCGGGTCGTGCTTGGCGGTGCCCGGCAGCTCGTGCTCGCACAGGACGGTCTGGATCTTCCACGAGTTCGCCTGGTCGGCGGGGTTCTCCGAGACGTGGCCGTCGACCCAGTCGCCGCGTTCCATCGTCTGGCCGCCGTAGCCCCAGGCGCTGACGCCACGGGCGTCGACGACCTGGCCCTTGACGTGCAGACCGGCGACGAGGAAGTCGTACCCCTCGTCCTTCAGGTACTGGAACATCGACCGGGTGTCCTGCCCCATCAACACCGAGTGGGACGGGTCGTAGTGGACCCGGAACTGATCGCCGACGCCGTTGCGTTCGCAGATTCGGTGGAGGGCGATCCACGCCGCCGGCGTGTAGCCGATGTTGTTGTGGAAGTGGTCGGACGGCGTCCAGCCCGGCATCGGACACTGCTCGACGCGGTACTGGAGTCCACGGTCCTTGGCCGCTTGTAGCAACGGCACGAACGTCTGCTCGAACTCGATCAGGTTCTGGTCCATCGACTTCGACTGGTCACGTCCGACGAAGCCGCACACGGCCGGCACCCCGAGCAGCACCGCCGTGTCCATCACACGGAGCATGAAGTCGACCTTGCTCTGCCGGATCGACGGATCCTCGTGGAGCAGATTGTCGAAGTAGGCGATGTCGGCGATGGTCACGCCGGTCTCGTCGATGGCGGCCTGGACCCGCTTGGCTCGGGTCTCGTCGAACGGGTCGCGCAGGTCGAGCGTGTTGGCGACCGGGTCGAGCATGGCCTCGGGTGGCACATCGGCGAGCGATGGGTGCACCGCAGCGGAGAGTTCGATGCAGTCGGCGCCGAGTTCGGCGGCGAACTCCAGCCATTCCTCGATCGCCAGATCGGGATCGGGGTCGCGTCGCTCGCGCGGGGTCAGCTCCTGGAGTGCGGCGGTGAGCACACCGACCGGCATGGTCTCCGGGGCGAAGGGTCGTGGTTCGGTCATGTGGTTCTCCTTCTCGGGGTCAGCGGCTGAGGTCGACGGGGCGGTGTTCGCGGGCGGAGACGATCGCTGCGTCGAGCACACGCTGGGTGTTGAGGGCGTCGGCGAAGTCGGGCATCGGCACGAGTGGGTCCTTCCCGGCGAGCATCGCCACGATGTCGGCGGCCTGGTTGACGAATCCGTGCTCGTACCCGAGGCCGTGGCTGTCGGGCCACCACGCATCGGCGTACGGGTGTCCGTCGCCGCCGCGCGTGACGTCGATCGTGCGCCAGCCCGCCGTGGCACCGTCCTCGTTGTCGTAGAACCCGAGTTCGTTCATGCGCTCGAAGTCGAAGCGCAGTGCGCCCCGCTCACCGTGGATCTCGAAACGATTGGCGTTGTGATAGCCGGTCGCGAGGCGCGACGCCTCGAACGAGGCCAATCCTCCGCCGCTCAGGCGACCGAGGAACATGACCGCGTCGTCGACCGTGCTCGTGCCGGTCGCCGCCCCGCTCCCGGCGCCGGCTCCGGCGATCTCACCACCGGTGCTCTCGGCGAGGGCCCGTTCGGTGATGAAGGTGTGTTCGATCGCACCGTCGACCGAGACGATCTCCTCGCCGGTGACGAAGCGAACGGCGTCGATGATGTGGGCGTTCAGGTCGCCGTGGGCGCCCGATCCGGCGATGTCGCCCTGGAAGCGCCACACGAGTGGTGTGTCCGGCCCGCCCCAACTCTGGAGGTAGCACGCCCGGGCGTGGTAGATCCGGCCGAGACCACCCGACGCGACGATGCGGTGCGCCAGCGCGACGGCCGGGACGCGGCGGTAGTTGTACCAGACGAACGTCTTGGCCGATGACGCCGCGGCTGCGGCGACCATCGCCTCGGCGTCGGCCAGCGTGCCGGCGAGCGGCTTCTCGCAGACGACGTGCTTGCCGGCCTCGAGCGCGGCGATCGCCTGCTCGGCGTGCACGTGGTTGGGGGTCGCGATGTCGATCAGGTCGACGT
>JBPEWX010000678.1:0-8002 GCA_052032235.1 Ilumatobacter sp.
GATGACGACCTGACCGGGCCAGCCGGGGGCCGACTCGGGGGTGACGGTCTTCTCGGTCACCACGTCGAGTCGATCGACGATCGTGACCAGCGTGTCGCGGGCGAACGCCGTGTCGGCGCTGATGCCGTCGGTGCCGTCGACGCGCACGAGGTTCGGCCGGGTGAGCTCGTCGACGGGGCTGCCACCGTCGGTCTGGGTCTCGGGCGTGTCGATCGTGAACTCGATGACGGCTTCGGCGTCGGGGAGGATGACCGCGGGGTCGGCGGCGGTGAACTCGACCGAGAAGCCCGTCACCGGATCGCACCCACCCGGGGGCGCGGGCAGCGTGTCGACCGTGGTGGTCGGGATCGGTGCGACGGGCGAGCCGTTGCACTGGTACGTGATCGTCGCCGTGTCGGCGTCGGCGGGCCACTGCACGGTGCCGAAACCGGTGAACACGACCGGGTTCTCGCCGACGAACGGGTTGTCGGCCTGGTCGGCCGGTTCGGTGATCGTCATCGACGTCAGCGGGTCGGTCGGCCCGTTCTTGCCGCCGAGGGTGACGGTCGCCGACTCGCCGGCGTTCATGCTCGCCGGCTCGATCGACTTGCTCGCGGTCACGTCGAGGGTGCTCGCCCGGATGTTGAAGCTGTCGGTGCCCTGGTCGGTTGCGGTGTCGCCGTCGCGGTCGACCGACGCCTCGACCACGTTCGCGACGACGACCGGCGGTGTGGCGGTGCCGCGCTGGATCAAGGTCAGATCGATGTCGGTCGTGGCGCCGGGCTGGATCCCGTCACCGGTCGTGTCGACGAACGTGTACCGGACGCCGTTCGCCTCGGTCGGTGGCGTGGCGCCGGGGGCGACTTCGACCCACCCCGGAGCGGTCGGGTCGTAGACCTCGATCGTCACCTCGTCGGCGTTCGGCGGCAATGCCGGGGTGCCGACGCCGGTGATGACGAGATCGAGGAACGGGTTGGTGGCGTCCTGCGCCGGCGGGTCGTCGGGCGGGTCCTGGACGACGAGGGTGTCGACGGGCACGTTCGACGTGTTGGTCGCCGAGAGCGAGAGCGTGATCGGATCGGTCACGCCGGCGACCTGGCTGTCGGGCGAGTACGACTTCGACGTGTCGACCGCGATCGTGACCGGCACCTCGGGTGTGACGGTGGCCGTGGACTCCTTTGCCGCTGCGTTGGTGGCGTCGACGGTCGCCGTGTTGTCGATCGGCACCCCGTTCTCGCTCGGCGGAATGGTCGGGTCGACGACGACCGGCACCGTGATGGTCACGATCTGACCGGCGGCGAGCCCCGTGGCGCCGCCGCCGAGGTCGTCGTCGAACGTCACGGTGATCGGCGGCCCGTCGTCGACGACCGGCGGCGTCGTCGATCCGGTGACGGTGACCGCACCGTTCTGCTCGATGTACGGCGGGAGCGGATCGGTCACCGTCGCATCGACGCAGCCGGCGGCGGCAGCGGTCGAGCACTGCACCTGGATGGTGTACGTGAACGCCTCTCCCGGCTGCACCGTCGACGCGTTCGTGACCTTCTGGATCGACAGCGCCGCCGCGTCCTGTGCTGCAGTCGGTGGCGCCCCACCGCCGAACGCCACCGCCGTCGTCACGACCATTGCGGCCGCGACGAATTTTCCTGCCCACTCGCCAGATTCACCCACGAGCACGCACCGTAGCGGAGTCGCCACAGGCGCGTGGACGCCGGTGGCGGGCTACGCCTGGGAGAGCGAGACGACCTCGAACTCGAGCAGGCTGGCGCCGCTGGCGACGGGGTGCTGCGGCTTGGCGTCGCCCTTGCCGCCGTCTTCATGGGTGTTCTCGTGCTGCTTCTGGAACGCCTGGCCGTTGCGCCAGTTCTGGAACGCCTCCTCCGACTCCCAGCGGGTCACGACGAAGTAGCGGTCGTCGCCGCTGACCGGGCGGAGCAGCATGAACTCCTCGAAACCGGGCTCCTGGTCGACCTGACCCGCACGGGCGGCGAACCGGGCTTCGAGCTGATCGCCCATTCCCTCGGGGACTTCGATGGCGTTGATCTTCACGACGGACATGCCGTCCACGCTACGTGCGTCGAATCGTGCCTGGCACCATCCGACACACGGGTCACCAGTCGAGGTCGTAGTAGTAGCCGTCGACGGGGAGATCGACCACGGTCAGGTCGACGCCGGGTTCGACGGTGATGTCGCCGTCGGCGACGGCGATCAGCTGACCCTCCGGGCCGACGCCGACCGCCATGTAGGTCTCGGCCGAGGCCAGCAAGGTGCCGGCACCGGTGGTGATGTCGAACGACATCAGATCGCTGCTGCCTTCGGCGCCGAACAGTGTGGCGATCATCCGGTCGCCGACCAGCTCCCACGGCGTCGCTGCCGTCGTGAACGCGATCGGCGAGTCCTGGATGGTGCCACCACTGGTCCCCGGCGGGATGCGGTGGACGTCGCCGGATTCGAGCTGCACGAGCAACGACCCGTCGGCGTGGAGGTCGGCCCAGCGGACGGCGGACGGCGAGTCGTAGGAGTCGGGGGCCGGCGATGTCTCGACGACGATCTCGTCGCCCGTCGCCATGTCGCGCACGACGGCGCGGTCGTAGGGCGTCAGGACCCAGAAGTCGGGCTGTTGCGGATCGGGGAGGCAGGTCTCGGAATCGATGTACGCGAACTGCGTTTCGTCGGGGGCGAGTTCGAGTCCGGTGCCCCGTCCGAGGACGTCGATCGCGGCGGTCGCGACGTCGATCACGCCGAGTGAGCCGACCGAGGTCTCGCACGCGTACCAGGAATCCTCGTAGCCCTCACTGAAGTAGATCGTCGAGCGGTCGGTGGTGAGGCGGATGTTGCCGCGGAACACGCCGTCGATGCTGAAGAAGTCGTCGACGGTGGCGACGATGTCGCCGGTGGCCACGTCGACCTCGACGAGACCGAGATCGGTGGTGGCGAAGAAGGTGGTCGGATTCTCGGCCGGTGGCGTCGGCGGCGCGGTCGTGGCCGGAGTCGTGGTCGGCGGCGCCGTGGTCGGTGGCGCGGTGGTCGGCGCAGCAGTCGTCGGCGGGGCGGTCGTCGGAGCCGCCGTGGTCGGGGCGGCGGTGGTCGGTGGCGCCGTCGTCGGCGCTGCCGTGGTCTCGACCGGCGCCTCGGTGGTGGTCGCCACCGTCGAGCTCGACACCTCGTCCGACCCGCCTCCGCAGGCGGCGAGAGCCAGTGCGAACGCGGGCAGGAGGGGCAGGTGTCGTCTCACGACGCGGACCTTACCCCCAGCCTCGTGAACCGTGCCGCCGATAACCGGGTCACGCCGCGGCCGGCACCGGGAGATCGGTCAACGCCGATCGACCCCGCTCCCACGAACCGACGGCGTGGCGGGCGACGGCGCGGTCGATCCATCGCTGAGCGGCGATGCCGAAGGTGACGTCGGCCGCACAATCCGGGTCGTCGACGCACAGGCGCTTCACCACGGCGTCCTCCATCATCTGCTCGTGCTCGGCGTCGGCGAGGACGTGCACGTGGAAGAAGCGGCGAACCTCGTCGGGGACGCCGATGCGGTCACACGCCTCGACCATGAACCGGTTGGGGGCGACGGAGTCCATCTCGAACAGGGTGAGCTGGCCGACGACGATGTGCCGCCACGACCGTCGGAGGCCGCACGCCGTGATGAAGTTCACGGTGGCGAACGCGACCCCGGGCAGGCGTTCGAGGACCTCGGCCTCGTCGAGACCGAGCGCGGTCGCGGCTCGGGCGTACAACTCGGCGTGCGAGAACTCGTGCCCGACCCCGTACTCGCCGGCTTGCACGTCGCAGATCGCCCGCTTCACCTCACCGTCCAGCCGCGGCACCGCGAACGTGTGCGGGTCGGCCTCGATCATCTGGTACGGCATGCGCATCGCCACGGCGTCGACGAGGTGTTCGCGCCGCCCCTGCCGGGCGAGCCAGCTCGCGACGCCCGGGGTCTCGTCGGGCGCAAGGGCGCCCTCGATCGCTTCCTCGATCGCCAGACCGTCGAGCCACACCTGGTCGTGGGCGTGCTCCATGAACCATTCCTCGAGGTTCCGCCGCCACTCGATCGCCAGCGGGTGCCACTCCATCTCGTCGTCGACGCCGCGCCAGCCGCGGTACGACAACCCGTTGAGCATGAACCAGGCGAGCTGCCGGTCGCGGTCGAACGGGTCGGGATGCGACATGTTGAGCGAGGCGCCGACGCCGGTCGTGAGCAAGTCGGCCACCGCCGCCGAGATCGGTCCGACCGGCTGGGGGAGCCTCGGAGAGGTGGGGATGATCGCACGGGACATGGTGGCGTCGGTTCCCCGGGCGGGGGCGTCGGAAACGTCCCCGAACGGGTGATCCGGCCGGCGGATCGGGTCGCCACCCACGGACGTAACACCTGTTCCACCCTCGTGACAATCTGGAACAGCTCTGCCAGAATACGCCCATGACGACCATCGACACCCCGATCCAGCAGGACCCCCACATCGTCACCGAACTGCCGGGGCCCCGCGCCCGGGCGGTCATCGAGCAGGACGAGCGCTACTCGAGCCCGTCGCTGACCCGCGTGTACCCGCTGGTCGTCGCCCGCGGCGAAGGCGCCGTGATCGAAGACGTCGACGGCAACCGATTCCTCGACTTCAACGCCGGCATCGCCGTCAACGCCGCCGGCCACAACCATCCGAAGGTCAACGCCGCCATCCACGCCCAGGTCGACGCCTGCCTGCACTACTGCTCGAGCGACTTCTTCCACCCCACCCACGCCGACCTCGTCGAGCGGCTCGCGACGAGCGTGCCCGACGGTATGGGCGACGCTCGCGTCTTCCTCGCCAACTCCGGTACCGAAGCGGTCGAAGGCGCCCTCAAGCTGGCCCGCCACCACACCGGCCGCCCCAACGTGATCGCGTTCTACGGTGCGTTCCACGGCCGCAGCCTCGGCAGCCTGTCGCTCACCTCGTCCAAGGCGAAGTACCGCAGCGGGTTCGGCATCGTCACCCCCGGCTCGTACCACGCCCCGTTCGCGTACGCCGCCGAACTCACCGGCGCCGACTACATCGAGCAGGTCCTGTTCCACCACATGACCGAACCCGGCGACGTGGCGGCGATCTTCGTCGAACCGATCCAGGGTGAGGGCGGCTACATCGTCCCGCCGGCCGGATGGCTGCAGGCACTGCGCGACCTGTGCGACCGGCACGGCATCCTGCTCGTGATGGACGAGGTGCAGTCGGGCATCGGCCGCACCGGCACGATGTGGGCCTGCCAGCACGACGGCGTCACCCCCGACATCATCACCGCCGGCAAGGGGCTCGCGAGCGGCATGCCGCTGTCGGCGATCATCGCCCGCGACACGATCATGCAGTGGGCGCCCGGCAAGCACGGCTCGACGTTCGGTGGCAACCCCGTCGCCTGCGCCGCAGCGCTCGCGACGATGGATCTCGTCGACGACGAACTCGCCGCCAACGCCGCCGCCCGCGGCGAGCAGCTGATGGCCGGCCTGCGTGCGCTGCAGGAGCGCTTCCCGATCATCCAGGAGGTCCGCGGCCGTGGCCTCATGATCGGCTTCGACCTCGTCGACCACGACATGGCGGTGGCGTTCGAGCAGGCGTGCTTCGAACGTGGCGTGCTGTCGCTCACGTGCGGCAAGCGCGGCGTGCGACTCGCCCCGCCGCTCGTCATCACCGAGGCCCAGTGCGACCGCGCGCTCGAAATCATCGCCGACGCCTGCGAGGCTGTCACCCGCTGACGCAAGTCCGGCGTCGGAGATCTCCGGACGCGTCTGCCCCTGACGCATCCCCTTTGTTGCCGGAGGTCTCCGACGCCTCCCCCACCACCGACCGACCGACCGAACGACCCAGGAACACCATGAGCACGATCCCCCAGCACGACGAACTCGCGAAGCGCACCGGCCACCTCCTCGCCGCGTGCGGCGCCAAGGTGACGAACGGCGACCAGATGGCCCGCACCCCGATCACCGGCGGTTCGCTCGGTGCCGTCGGTGCCGCCGGCGACATCGGCGCCGCCGTCGACCGGGCCCACGACGCGTTCGAGATCTGGCGCACCACGCCGGCTCCCGTGCGCGGCAACGTCGTCCGTCGCCTCGGTGAGCTGCTCCGCGAACACAAGTCGCAACTCGGCGAACTGGTGTCGATCGAGGCCGGCAAGATCCGCTCCGAGGGCCTGGGCGAGGTGCAGGAGATGATCGACATCTGCGACTTCGCGGTCGGACTCTCCCGCCAGCTCCACGGCCTCACGATCGCGTCCGAGCGACCCGGGCACCGGCTGATGGAGACCTGGCACCCGATGGGGCCGGTCGGCGTGATCTCGGCGTTCAACTTCCCGGTCGCCGTCTGGTCGTGGAACGCCGCACTGGCGATCGTCGCCGGCGACCCCGTCATCTGGAAGCCCAGTGACAAGACCCCGCTCACCGCTCTCGCGTGCGGCGCACTGTTCCAGCAGGCCGCCCGCGAGAACGGCGCCCCCGAACACCTGCTGCAGGTCGTGCTCGGCGGCGGCAAACAGGGCGCCGACCTGGCCGCCCACGAGGGTGTCCCGATCGTGTCGGCCACGGGCTCCACCGCCATGGGCCGCAAGGTCGCCCCCGTCGTGGCCGCCCGCTTCGGTCGTGCGATCCTCGAGCTCGGCGGCAACAACGCGGCGATCGTCGCACCCTCGGCCGACCTCGACCTCGCCGTGCGCGGCATCGTGTTCTCCGCCGCCGGCACCGCCGGCCAGCGCTGCACCACCCTGCGCCGGCTGATCGTGCACCGCTCCGTCCACGACGAGATCGTCGAGAAGGTGGCCAAGGCGTACGAGTCGCTCCCGATCGGCGACCCGCTCGCCGACGGCACCCTCGTCGGACCGCTGATCGACGGCGGTTCGTTCGACCGGATGCAGGCCGCACTCGAGACCGCTCAGGGCGACGGCGGCACCGTGGTGGCGGGCGGCGGCCGTGCCCTCGACGACGAGGCACCCGATGCCTTCTACGCGCGACCGGCGATCGTCACGATGCCCGGCCAGACCGAAATCGTCCGCAGCGAGACGTTCGCGCCGATCCTCTACGCCATGGCGTACGACGACCTCGACGACGCGATCGCGTTGCACAACGAGGTGCCGCAGGGTCTGGCGTCGTCGATCTTCACGACCGACCTCCGCGAGGCCGAGACGTTCATCGGGGCCGCCGGCAGCGACTGCGGTATCGCCAACGTCAACATCGGCCCGTCCGGCGCCGAGATCGGCGGCGCGTTCGGCGGCGAGAAGGAGACCGGCGGCGGCCGCGAGTCGGGCAGCGACGCCTGGAAGGGCTACATGCGCCGCCAGACCAACACGGTCAACTACAGCCGCGACCTCCCTCTCGCCCAAGGCGTCAACTTCTACTGAGTCAGGCCAGTTCGCCCGATCGCGGCGTTGCGCCTCACCGCTCGCAGCCGGGAGGCTGCTCGGGTTCGTCGCGCCTTGCGCTCGAACGAACTGATCCTGACTCAGAATCCAAGGGAGCGTTCCTGCTCCTCCCGTTGATCCAGGGTGTGACGTTCTGCTCGGGGGCCGCTCGCGGTTCGGGCAGACTGGGTGCCATGACGACGGTGGGGTTGGCTCGGGAGCTGTTCTCGAACATCAGGGAGTTCACGCACGACGTGCTCGACGGGTTGGCCGACGAGGCACTGACCTGGCGGCCCGACCCCGACGGCAACACGATCGCCTGGCTCGTCTGGCACCTCGCCCGGGTCCAGGACGACCACGTCGCCGGGCTCGCCGACGGCGAGCAGGTGTGGGCGGCGCCCGAGTGGGCCGAACGGTTCGGCCTCGACGACGACCGGATCGGCTACGGCGACTCGAGCGACGACGTCGCCGCGCTCGCACCCGACGACCCGTCGGTGCTCGGGGACTACCTCGACGCCGTCACCGACCGCACCCTCGACTGGCTCGCCGGCGCCGATGCGGACGACTGGGAGCGGATCGTCGACCGGAACTGGGACCCTCCGGTCACCGCCCGCGTCCGCCTCGCCAGCATCATCTCCGACGACCTGCAACACGTCGGTCAAGCCGCGTACCTGCG
>JBPEWX010000679.1:0-2094 GCA_052032235.1 Ilumatobacter sp.
GACCCGGGTTCGACTCCGTCGCCGTTCCCTCCGACACCCGACCCGACGGTCGCGGGCGGTGGTCGGCTACTCGGTGGGGGTGACGGCGAGGTCTCGTCTCGCGGCGTCGGTGAAGGCGGCCCAGACGTCGGGGTCGTCGTAGCCCAACGCCCAGAGGGCAGCGCCGCCCCAGCCGGCGTTGCGGGCGACGAGCACCCGGGCTTCGACGCCCTCGCTGTCGATCCACCGCACCTGCCGGTTCTGGACACAGGCGTTGTCGCCCTCGCCGACGTTCAACGCGTACGTGAACCGCCACTCGGCGTCGACCGCGTTGTACTCGGGCGTCCCGCCGCGCCGCTCCGCCAGATCGAGTGCACCGCGGGCGGTCACGCCAGTGCGGCCGGTCGCGTCGTCCGGGCATTCGCCGAGTTCGCTCGTCACCCAGTTCACGCCATAGCTCGGCACCCCGAGCACCAGCTTCGAGTGGTACTCCTCCGGCACCTCTTCCGACAGCGACGCCACCACGTCCTCCACCCACCACAGCGGCGCGACCGGGCCCGGCTCAGCGACCGAGTAGTCGTACGCCATGATGCGGATCGCGTCGACGAACGGCGCGATCGCGGCGTGGTCGTACACCCAGTAGCCCTCGACGCTCGTCTCCGTGCGGGCCCAGATGCCGGGGATGCTGACCGTCAGGGTGCGGTCGGTGTCGTGCAACGCATCGGCCAGCTCTTCGACGAAGGCGACCCAGTTCGGGCGGGTCGTCTCCCACGTGCTCGCACCGTCGGCGAACGCGAACTGCTCGTAGTCGATGTCGATCCCGACGGCGTCGTGCTCGTCGGCGAACTCGAGGATCGTGGCGATGTGCTGCTCGCGGGTGATCGGGTCGGCGATGATCGCCGCCATGCCACCGGCGGGCATGTGATCACGGATCGACGGCACGATGTAGGCACCGTCCACGCCCTCGAGGAACACGCCGATCTCGTCCTCCTGCGCCTGCTCGTCGACACGGATGTCGTCGACCCCGACGGTCTCGTACCAGAACGGCGACAGCTCCCGCACCACCTGCAGCCGGTCGAGGCCGTCGGCGGTCACGTCGTCGAGCGTCCAGTACGGCACCCACACGTCGGTCGCGATCGCGCCGGGCGGCGGCTCGGGACGCTCGGGTGGACTGTCGGACACCCACCAGGCTGCGGCCACGACCGCGGCCGTGACGACGGCGAGCACGACCAGCAGCATCGACCGGTTGACCTCGAACCCGCCGGTGCGCTCGCTGCCGCCGGCGGCACCACGGGCCGGGCGGCGGCGCTGCTTCGGCTGTTCCAGTGGCGCGTCGAGCATCGCGCCGAGGTCGTCGATGCGGATCGGTTCGAGCGAGTCGACCAGCGTCAGGCCGGGAGCCGGCTCGGGCGACTTCACGTTCGGCACCGCCAACACCCGACAGCCGGCGGCCAGCGCGGAACGGGCGCCGGTCGGGGAATCCTCGATCGCGACGCAGTCGCGCGGGTCGGCACCGCACGCCTCCGCACCCAGCAGGTACGGGGTCGGATGCGGCTTGCCCTCGCCCTCGGGCACCTCGTCGCCGGTGATCGTGGCGACGAACGACCCGGCCGGCAGCGCCGCCATCACCGGGTCGACGAAACGCCGCCACGACATCGTGACGAGCGCACACGGGACACCCGCCTCGTTCAAGTCGGCCAGCAACTCGCGGGCACCCGGCCGCCACGGGATCTCCCGGTGGAGGCGGGCGATCACGCCGTCGAGGAGGCGTTCGACGATGTCGTCGATCGGCAGGTCGACGCCGCCGTTCTGCTGCAGGAACGCGGCGGCGTCGCGCAGGTCGAACCCGACCATCTGCTTCGCCATCTCGTCGGGCCAGTCGCCCTCGCCGAACTCGTCGACGAGGTCGCGTTCCGACGCGAACCAGTAGGGCTCGGTGTCGACGAGGGTGCCGTCCATGTCCCACAGCACCGCTGCGGGCGGACGCGGGCGGGCCGGTGCGGATCGCCCCTCGGGGCCGGTGGTGGTCACTCCGCGACGAGTTCGATCCGGTCGCCGGAGCGCGACTCCGGGTGCACGACGGTACCGATCCGGGGGAAGACCATGCCCCCATTC
>JBPEWX010000068.1:0-3820 GCA_052032235.1 Ilumatobacter sp.
GCCGAGCAGGCGCACGCCGTCGAGCTCACCCTTGTTCAGCAGGAACCGCGTGAAGCGGACGTAGTCGGCAGCCGTGCCGACCAGACCACCACCGCCCGACAGGAACATGCGAGCACCGGCCGCAGCCTCGAGCGGGCTGATGACCGCCCGACCATCGGCGGGGTTGGGGGAGTAGAGGCGGGCGAACCGGTCACGCTGCTCGTCGGTCGGGGCGAAGCCCGTCTCGGTCATCTTCAGCGGTTGGAAGATCCGCTGCTCGAAGAACTCGTCGAGCGCCATGCCGGACGCGACCTCGACGACCCGGCCGAGCACGTCGGTCGACACGCTGTAGTTCCATTCGGCGCCCGGCTGGAAGGCGAGCGGCATCGCCGCCCAGCGATCGCAGGTCTCGGCGAGATCGATGCCGTCGGGAGCACCCCACTCGAAGCCGCGGGCTCGGTAGATGGCATCGGTGACGTGCTGGTGGTGGAAGCCGTACGTGAGGCCGGAGGTGTGGGTGAGCAGATGCCAGATCTTCATCTCCTCGGTCAGCCCCTCGGTGACGGGCTTCATGTGACTGCCGCTCCGGTACACGCGCGACTCGGCGAAGGACGGGATGAACTTCGAGACCGGGTCCTTCAGCTCGAACGCGCCCTCCTCGTAGAGCATCATGGCCGCCACCGACGTGATCGGTTTCGTCATCGAGTACAGCCGCACGACCGTGTCGTCCGACCAGCCGATGTCGGCCTCGACGTCGCGGCGACCGTAGGTGGCGGCGTGGACGGTCTCGCCGCCACGGTTCACGACCACCTGCCAGCCCGGCAGACGGCCGTCGTCGACGTAGTGGGCGAAGTGCCGGTCGATCCGAGCCAGACGGTCGGCGTCGAACCCCAGTGCGGACGGATCAGCGGTCTGCATGCTCATGGCCGCCAGTGTGGCAAACGAGGCGGGTTCGATCCGGGTCGGGTGATCTCCCGAAACACCTCGGCTGCGCCTCGGCGTTCCGTACGACACCCGACCCGGGTCGTGACTACTCGGCCGGGGTGTGGCCCATGTCGCGGAGGGCTTGGCGGATCGACTCGGCGGCGGCGGTCAGTTCGTCACGGTCGAAGGTCGCCGCGGCGTTGGCGAACGACAGCTCGCTCATCTCGTTGGTGGGCACGACGTGGATGTGGGTGTGGGGCACCTCGTAGCCGGCGATGATCACACCCACCCGCTCGGGCGAGAACGCACGACGCTGCGCCTCGCCGATGATGCGGGTCACCTCGAA
This sequence comes from Ilumatobacter sp., assembly GCA_052032235.1. Lineage (GTDB taxonomy): Bacteria > Actinomycetota > Acidimicrobiia > Acidimicrobiales > Ilumatobacteraceae > Ilumatobacter. The sequence continues at coordinate 1,250 of JBPEWX010000068.1, forward strand.
CAGGTGCGCCGTCAGCTCGGGCGACGCGTCGACCCAGTGGTCGACCTCCTCGATCGGCACGACCAGCGTGTGCCCGGTCGCCATCGGGTTGATCGACATGAACGCCACGCACCGATCGTCGCGCCACACGAAGGTCCCGGGAATCTCGCCGTCGATGATGCGGGTGAAGATCGTCGCCATGAGCCTCACAGTACCGAGGGCCAGCTCGTAGGCTCGACCCGATGAGCGAGGGACTGCCCGAGGCGAAGGCGGACACGATCGAGGTGCGCGAGGTCGACACCCTGTGGACGATCCCGAACCTGTTCACCCTGCTCCGGCTGTTGTGCCTGCCCCTGTTCGTGTGGCTGCTGTTCGGCCCCGAGAACCGCCAGGCAGCAGCCTGGTTGCTCGGTGCGCTCGGTGCGACGGACTGGGTCGACGGCTATCTCGCCCGACGCCTCGGCCAGACGAGCGAGTTCGGCAAGAAGTTCGACCCGACCGTCGACCGGCTCCTGTTCGTCGTGGCGCTCGTCGCGATCATGATCGACGGCTCGATGCCCATCTGGTTCGGCGTCGCCGTCCTCGCCCGCGAGGTCCTCGTCGGCGGCGCCGTCGCGATCGCCACCGTCTTCTTCGGGATGGAACGCTTCGACGTCACCTGGTGGGGCAAGACCGCGACGTTCCTGTTGATGTTCGCCGTTCCCGGCTTCCTGATGGGTCAGAGCTCGATCCCGATCGCCGATGCGTTCACCGTCGCGGCCTGGATTCTGGGTATCCCGGGCCTGATCCTCAGCTACTACACCGGCATCATGTACATCCCGATGATCCGCGACAGCATCGCATCGGGTCGCGCCGAGCGGGCCTGACGAATCGGCCCCGGCTGCTGTCGTGGCGAGGGGTCGCGAAGCGGTACGGTTACGGGCCATGAACGTCCCCGAGGATCTTCGCTACAGCGCCGAGCACGAATGGGCCCGACGTCTCGACCAGTCGTCGAGGGTGAGGGTTGGGGTGACCGATTTCGCGCAGGACGCCCTCGGTGACGTGGTCTTCGTCGACCTCCCCGACGTCGGCGCCACCGTGTCGTCCGGCGATTCCGTCGGCGAACTCGAGTCGACCAAGTCGGTGTCGGAGATGTACGCACCCGTCGGTGGCACCGTCGTCGCCGTCAACGATGCGCTCGCCGAGTCGCCGGGCCTGATCAACGACGACCCGTACGGCGACGGTTGGCTGATCGAGGTCGACATCGCCGACGAGGCTGCCCTCGACGCACTCATGGACGCCGCCGCGTATCGCGAGCTCACGGAGGGATGAACGTGTCGTACACCTTCTGCAATCAGTGCGGGCACCGCAACCCGCCCGAGAGCAACTTCTGCTCGAGCTGCGGATCGCCGCTCGACGTGCTCGACGACCGGACGATCACCCTCACCGCGGTCGATCCGCTCCAGGACGCACCCGGCCCCGACGACGACATCGTCGTGCCGGTCAACGAGCTGCAACAAGGCATCGCCACCCTCATCGTGCGCGCCGGCGGCCAGGCGGGGGAGCGGTACGCGCTCGACGCCGACCTGACCCGTCTCGGTCGTCACCCCGAGAGCGAGATCATGCTCGACGACATCACGGTGTCGCGTCGCCATGCCGAGATCCAGCGCACGGCCGAGGGCTACATGGTCGCCGACTCGGGCTCGCTGAACGGGACGTACGTCAACCAGGAGCGCGTCGAGCGCGCCCAGCTCCGCCACGGCGACGAGCTCCAGGTCGGCAAGTTCCGCCTGGTCTTCTTCGAGCGCGCCGATGGCTGACACCAGCGGCGACGGCTATCTCTCGATCGGCGAGGTCCTCGGGCTCCTGCTCGAGGAGTTCCCGGACGTCACGATCTCGAAGATCCGGTTCCTCGAGAGCCAAGGGCTGATCTCGCCCGAGCGGACACCGTCGGGGTACCGCAAGTTCTACGACGAGGACGTCGAGCTGTTGCGGGTCATCCTCACCGAGCAACGCGAGAACTTCCTGCCGCTGCGCGTGATCAAGAATCGACTCGAGACCGGCGAGATCGACCCGACCGGCGAGCACCTCCGGCCCGACGACGATCAGCTGCCCGCCGACCCCGACGCGTCGGACCACGACGACGCCGTCGACGCCGACCCCACACCGGCCGAGGTGCCGGCGACCGCCGTCGCGTCGCACCCGGCTGCCCGGCACCAACCGGCCCCCGAACCGAGCCCGGCGCCGGCACCCGAACAAGGCTCCGCGGTCGAAGCGCCCGCCGCCGACGGTGACGACTCCGATGATGGCGACGACGACGTCGAACCGGCCCCGGCGCAGCTGCTGCCGGGCGTGCTGCTCGACCGCACCGAGTTGTGCGCGATGGTCGGCATGACCGACGCCGAGCTCGACCAGCTCGAGAACTTCGGCATCGTCCAGCGTCAGGACGGCGCCGGCGGCGTCGCCGTGTACGGCGACGATGCGGTCGAGATCGCCGCACCGGCCTGTGCGTTCCTGCGCGCCGGCGTCGACGCCCGGCACCTGCGGACGTTCCGCACCGCTGCGGAGCGCGAGGCGTCGCTGTACGAGCAACTGGTCACGCCACGCTTCCGT
>JBPEWX010000680.1:0-3337 GCA_052032235.1 Ilumatobacter sp.
ACTATGGACGACGTGGCGAGCGCCGCCGGGGTGTCGCGGGCGCTCGTCAGCCTCGTGATGCGCGGAAGCGACAAGGTGAGCGCCCGGTCGCGCGAGGCGGTGCTCGCCGCCGCGGCCGAGCTCGGCTATCGACCCAACCTCGCCGCCCGGCACCTGGCGAGTAAGCGGACGCGCACGTTCGGGCTCCTCATCCACGACTTGAACAACCCGTACTTCCCCGGACTCGCGGACGGTCTGAAAGTGGCTGCCGATCGGCACGGCTACCGACTCATGATCGCCAGCGGCTTCCTTGCCGACGCCGGCGAGATCGAGGCGCTGGAGATGTTCGAGGCGTTCAACGTCGACGGTGTGATCCTCACCGGCAGTCGGCTCCCCGACGCCACGATCGAGTCGATGGCGCGCACGATGCCGACGGTCACCATCAGCCGGCCGATGCACTCCGACGTCATCGACACGGTCAACTCCGACGACTATCTCGGCGCCCGCATGGTGGTCGACCACCTCGTCGAACTGGGTCACCGTCACATCTGCCATCTCGACGGCGGGACGTTCGCCGGCGCGCTCGAGCGCCGGCGAGGCTACGAGGAGACGATGCGAGCGCACGGCCTCGAACCGAACGTCGAGTCGGGCGACTTCACGGAGGCGTCGGGCGCTGCGGCCGCCGAGCGAGCCCTCGGCGGCGGCCGCCCCGTGACGGCCATCTTCGCCGGGAACGACCTGAGTGCGCTCGGCGCGCTCGACGTCATCGATGACGCCGGGCTCCGGGTCCCGGGCGACATGTCGCTCGTCGGCTACGACAACACGTTCGTCAGCGCGCTGCGCCACCTCGAACTCACGACGATCGACCAGCGCCAGCACGAACTCGCCGCCCTCGCCGTCGACGCACTCGTCGAACGCGTGACGGGCGAGCGGACCTCGGTGCAACACACCGTGATCCCACCCGAACTCGTGGTGCGCGGCACCACGGCGCCGCCGCACGCGACCTGACCCGCCGACCGGCCGTGGCCCGTGGAGAGCGTGTCGCACCCGAGCAGTAAGTTCGCAGGTGTGATCCTCTCCGACCGCACCATCCGCGAACAGCTCGACGCCGGGCGGATCGGCATCGAGCCGCTCGGCGAGAACGCCATCCAGCCGTCGTCGGTCGACATTCGGCTCGACAACTCGTTCCGGGTCTTCCTGAACCACACCCGGACCGTGATCGACGTCAAGGAGGACCTCTCCGATCTGACGCGTCAGGTCGACATCGACGAGGGCGACGCGTTCATCCTCCACCCGGGCGAGTTCGTCCTCGCGTCGACCCGCGAAGTGATCACGCTCCCCGACGACCTCGTGGCGCGCATCGAAGGCAAGAGCTCCCTCGCCCGCCTCGGCCTGCTCATCCATTCAACCGCGGGCTTCATCGACCCGGGGTTCAGCGGACACATCACGCTCGAACTCGCCAACGTCGCGACGCTGCCGATCACGCTGTACCCCGGCATGAAGATCGGGCAGGTGAGTTTCCAGCAGATGACCACGCCGGCCGACGTGCCGTACGGGTCGCCCCAACTCGGCTCGAAGTACCACGGCCAGCGCGGCCCCACGCCGAGTCGCTACTTCGAGAACTTCGAACGCGACCGAGACGCCGAGTAGTCGCAGCCCTGTTGACACGGGGCACGAGTTTGTCGCAGCCTTGGAGAAACCCGTGCCTACCGCGGGTCGTCCGGCGGGCCAGGGCGTGCCGCCGGTGATCGTCGTCGCACATGAGCAACACCAACGCCACCGGGGCGAGAAGCGAATCGGTTCGCTTGATGAACCAGTCCGTCGTGCTGCGCGCCGTCCACCTGGCCGGTGAACAGAGTCGGTCGGCGCTGGTTCCTGCGACTGACCTGACGCGCGGCGCCGTCGGCACGATCGTCGGCGACCTGGTCGGCCTCGGTCTCCTCGAGGAAGAACGGGCGATGTCCGACGGCAGCCCGGGTCGGCCGTCGACCCTCGTCCGACCGAGCGGTCGAGCCGTCGTCATCGCCTTCGACCTCCGGGTCGAGACGATCGCAGTCGGCGTCTTCACGCTCGGCGGGAGGCGACTCGCCGGCACCAGGATCTCTCGCGACCACGATCGAGGACCGGAACACACGGTCGACGAACTCGCCGTCATCGCCCGTGGACTGCTCGAGCTCCTGCCGGCCGACACCGTCGTCCACGGGGTCGGGGCGGCGATCGCCGGCCTGGTTCGTCACGACGACCAGCTCGTGGTGAGCGGCCCCAACCTCGGCTGGAGCGATGTTCCCCTCGGTGCGTTGCTGCGCGATCGCCTGGGCCCCGACGTCCACGTGGCGGTCGGCAACGACGCCGACCTCGGCGCGCTCGCGGAGAGCCGACGCGGCGCGGCGGTCGGACTCGACGATCTGGTCTACATCTCCGGCGAGGTCGGCATCGGCGGCGGCATGATCGTCGGAGGACGCCCACTCATCGGATCGGCCGGGTGCTCGGGCGAGGTCGGCCACATTCCCGTCAATCCGAACGGGATCGACTGCAACTGCGGATCGGTCGGCTGCTGGGAGACCGAAGCGGGCGACCACGCCCTGTTCCGTCGGGTCGGCCGCCCCGACGTCGTCGGGAGCGCCGCGATCGAGGCGATCGTGCAGGATGCGTCCGCAGGCGACCGGAAGGTGCTGGCCGCGCTCGATGAGCAGGCCCGGTGGATCGCCTTCGGACTCGCCGGGATCATCAACGTGTTCGATCCCGACATGGTGGTACTGGGAGGGTCGCTCGCCCGCCTCCACCCGCATATCGCAGCGACGCTCGACCGCGAACTCGACCGGCGGGTCTTCGACGTCATCCGGGCCCGGGTGCGCGTCGTGCCGAGCGCGCTCGGCATCGACTCGATGCTCATCGGGGCGGCCGAGTGGGCCTGGGACCGGGTCCTGACCGAGCCCGCTCACGCCGCGAACGGCGTCGCCGTGCCGAAGATCGTCCGCCGTATCGCTTGACAAGAACAGGCGTTTTGTCGGAGGCTACGACAAACGTCAGCTGACTCGGCCGAGAGAGGGGTAGTCGAATCGTGCAGGCACGTCGGGGGACGGGTCTCGCACGGCGCCCCGGTTTCCCTGCCGACGAGCCGACCAACGATCTGTCGGCCGAACGGTCGGCACGTCCAGAAGGGGGACACATGAGAAGCAGCCTGAAGAAGGGTGCCGTGCTCGTCGCGGCACTCTCGCTCGTCGCAGCAGCATGCGGCGACGACGATGACGGTGGCGACGACACCACCGACGCGCCGGACGATTCCGGCGACGACGCGGACTCCGGCGACGTCGGCGACGGCGGCGACTCGGGTGACGACGGCGACTCCGGTGATGCC
>JBPEWX010000681.1:0-2102 GCA_052032235.1 Ilumatobacter sp.
TCCATGCGGGCGGCTTCCCGGCCGACGCTCCCCTGTTCGCCGTCGCTCGTCTCGCCGGATGGGGCGCGCACTACGACGAGGAGACGGCCGAGCGACCGGTCCGCTTCCGAGGGTTGACCCAGCTCCGCTGACCGACGGACCGGTCAGCGCGGCGTGAGCGTGGCCAGCCGCGAGCGACCGGACCGCTTTGCTTCGAGCATGGCCCGGTCGGCCACATCGATCGCGTCGAGCCCGTGGCGCGGCGCCAGCCCGACGCTGACCGAGATCGTGTCGGGGCCGCCCTCGATGTCGAGCGGTGCCGACACCGAGTCGATGATCCTCCAGCCGATCGTGGCCGCCAGTTCTTCGTCGGCACCGTCGAGCAGGATCACGAACTCGTCACCGCCGAAGCGGGTGACGAGGTCGCCGTGGCGACACGACGCGACGAGCCGCGAGGCGACTTCGACGAGCACGGCGTCACCGATCTGGTGGCCGTAGCGGTCGTTGACCGCCTTGAAATGGTCGATGTCGATGAAGAGCACCGCACCGGCCCGGTGGGTGTCGCTGAGCGCTGCGGTGAGCGCACGGCTGTTGCCCAGCCCGGTGAGCGCGTCGCTGGTGGCGGCGGAGCGGAGGTGGTCCTGCTCGGCCCACCGCTCGAACAGCAGCGTCGTCGCCTTGACGAGGCTGTGGGTGCGAGCAGCCATGTTCCGTTTCACGACGTCGAGCGGGTACGAAGCCGGCACCCGTCCCACCAACAGCAACACGGCGGCGAGGCGAGCGTTCACGTGCACCGGCGCGACGATCATCCGACGCCACCCCCGACGAGCCATCGATGCCTGCAGATTCGGCGGGAAGAGACCGGGGTCGATCGGAGCGCAGTCGCCGGCGGGCACGCCGTGCCACGGCCGCCACCCGTCGGCGAGGTCGACACGCACTGCGTCGGCCAGGTCGGCTTCGGCGTCACGGGCGTGAACCACCTCGGGACCGGCCGAGTCGGAGAAGTCGATCATCACCCAGCGGCTCTCGTAGTCGACATTGTCGAGCTCGAGTTCCTCGCAGAGCATCCGCTTCACCGACGCCCGATCGGCACCCGCCATCTCGAGGTCGAGCGATCGCGTCACGGAGGCGCTCAGGGCGACGGGCACCAGCACGACGACCCAGTACCGGACACCGTCCTGATCCGAACACCCGGAGGCGATGATGTCGACGAGGTGCGACTTGCCGGCGTCGTCGATGATCCCGACGCGGAACGGCACCGGCAAGGCGACCGTGTCGTCTGCTTCCCCGGCGTTCTCGATGAAGTACGTGGCCAGTTCGTCGGCGTCGGTGGGCGTGAGGCGACCGAAGACGTTGGTCCCGACGGTGGCGGCGAGGTCGATCCCGACGAACCCACCGAATCCGCCGCGCGCCGCCAACACGGTGCCGTCCTCACCGACCGCGAGCGTGGCGGTTCGGGTGGCGTCGAGCAAGGTGTCTGCGTTCATCCGGGCACCAACAATCATCCGTCTGACCTATCGGCACCAAACCGACCGAACATGACCGGTTCCTGGGCGCGTCTCGACGGCGTCGACCCCCGTCAGCCGACGAGTTCGAAGGCGGCGGCGAGTTCGACGCCGATGCGGGGACCGGTCGATTCGGCCGCACCGCGCAGGAACGCATCGGGTGACGCCATGTCGCCACCGAGGTGTTCGAGGTAGACCCGGTGCGCTTCGAGCGAGCGCACACCGGCGTCGAAGGTCTCCGTCGTGTCGACGGCATGCGTCGGTTCGGGACTCCCGCTGAACGCGACGAACCGGACCCCCGACCACGCCGCGCCCCGTTCGGGGAACATCCACGGGTTGGCCGCGTCGCGAACGGCGTCGAGCAGCGCACGACCGACGGCTCGGTGGTCGGCGTGGTTCCAGCTGTGGCCACCCCACGAGTCGCGGAAGTTGATCGACAGCACGACCTCGGGTCGGTGGCGCCGGATGGCGGCGGCGAGATCGGCACGAAGATCGAGCCCCTCGACGACCGACCCGTCGGGCAGCCCCAGGAACTCGACCTCGTCGACCCCGACGACCGCACAGCTGTCGATCTGTTCCTGGCGCCGCAGTGGGCCGACCTCGGCCGGGGGCATCGTG
>JBPEWX010000682.1:0-3465 GCA_052032235.1 Ilumatobacter sp.
CCGACCGTGGCGGATGCGGGTCCAGGGCACGGCGCGGGTTTCCACCGATCCGTCCGATGTCGAACGCCACGTCGGAGCGCAGGCGGTGCTGGTCGTCACCGTCGAGCGGGCCTTCCCGAACTGCGGTCGATACATCCACCGCGACGGCGAGATCTCGAAGTTCGCACCGCGTATCGACCACGATCCACCGATTCCCGACTGGAAGCGGATGGACGCCCTTCGTCCGGTGTTGCCCCAGCGTGACCAGTCGGCCCTCGACCGCCTCGACCCATCGAGCGACGGGTCGGACGGCAGTCAGTCGACCGTCGAATAGCTCGTACTGCGGTCGTCGGTGGTGGAGCCACCGACCTCGGCGACACACTCGGCGAGGTCGGTCAGGTAGTGGTCGATCTGGCCGGTGTTGGTGTTGCTGACCGTCGAGTGCAAGGTGTCGGGCGGGCCCTGCCGATCGTGGTGCCATCCCCGCTTCGCCAAGGCATCGCCGAGCGCGAACACGTCGATCGGCACGGCGGCGTCGGGGTCGGAGGCCATCGCCACGAGGTGATACTGCCCGTCGCCCAACACTCGGACCCCGTCGATCTCCTCGATGCCCGCGCGCATACGGTCGGCGTTGTCGAGCACGGTCCGGGTCAGCTCGACGTAACCGTCGACGCCGAGATGTTGCATGACCGCCCAGGCGCACGCCATCGGGAGGCCGGAGCGGGTGCCCTGGAGGTTGGGCGATCCGTAGAACCCGCCGAGCCACTGGTCGAACATGAACGTCTGGTACTTCCGCAGCTCCTTGGTGCGATGCAGCACCACCGACACCCCCTTCGGGGCGTAACCGAGCTTGTGGATGTCGGCCGAGATGCTGTGCACCCCGTCGACCCGGAAGTCCCACACCGGCACCTCACGGCCCAGCATCTCGACGAACGGCAGGACGAAGCCGCCCATGCATGCGTCGACGTGACAGTTCGCGTCGACGGTGGCGGCGAGTGCCGCGATCGCTGGGATGTCGTCCACGACACCTTGCGGGTACTGCGGGGCCGACCCGACGACCAGGACCGTGTTCTCGTTGACGAGGTCGGCCATCGCGTCGACGTCCGCGGTCCAGTCGCCGCGCACGGGCGCGGTGTGGATCGGCATGTCGTACATGTGGGCCGACTTGTGGAACGCTGCGTGTGCCGACTCGGCCACGACGATCTCGCCCGAGTGGATGCCGCGCTCGGCACGACCGCGCTCGCGAGCCGCGAGCACGGCGCACTGGATCGACTCGGTGCCGCCGCTCGTGAGGAAGCCGGCGGCAGTGTCGGGGCCGTGCAGCAGGCCGGCCGTCCGGTCGACGACCTCACTCTGGATCGAGCGCAGCGACGGGAACGCCATCACGTTCAACGCGTTCTCGTGCAGGTACATCACGGCGGCACGTTCGGCGACCTCGTGCACCGACGGACCACCGTCGTACACCATCCCGAACGTGCGGCCGTCCTGCCACCGTGCGTCCCCCGTGCGCTTGTCGGCCAGATCGGCGATGACGTCGTCGATCGCCCTTCCCTCCTTGGGCATCTCCATGCGCGCCACCGTAGTGAACGTCCGATGTTTCGACGTGTCGGAGCCGGGTACGCGCGCCCTTCATGCCCACGACCATCCCGAAAGGATGATCTCATTGTTGACACTGACCCCCACTGCCGCCTCGATGCTCACCAACGCTCGCGACAGCCAGGACGGGATCCCGAACGACGCCACCCTGCGCGTCGCCGGTTCGGCCGACGCCGAACAGCCCGGGACGATCAGCATCGGCTTCGTCGACCAGCCGCTGGACGGCGATCAGTCCGGTGACGCGCACGGTCTGAGCTACTGCGTCGCCCCGGAGGTGGCCGAACAGCTCGACGGCGCGGCGATCGACGTGCAGAGCGCTGACGGCGAGGCACGCCTCGTCGTCGTTCCCGCCGGCTGACCCGGCCCCGGTCGATCAGCCGAAGGCTTCGGCCAAGGCGCTGCGGACGATCGACCGGAGGTTGCCCGACTCGCTCGGCGTCCCACCGGCGACGGTCACCGCCCAGGTGATGCCGTCCGGTTGACGGAGCAGCATCGCATGGGTGTTCTGGATCGTCCCGGTGTGGCCGAACGTGTCGTTGTCGTAGTTGATGAGCCCGAGCCCGTAGCCGCCGGGCTGCTGACCGGTGTCGACGCGGAACCGCATCGAACGCGCCGTCTCCTCCGAGACCGCCTTCCATCCGGGCGTGGCGTGGTCGATCGAGTTCATGATCGTCACGAGATCGGTCGGTGTGGCGTTCCACGATCCGGCCGCCCCGAGGACTTCCATGAAGTTCCGGTTGGGCGTCGGGTAGTGGGACACCTCGTCGGGGCCGAGTTCGTACGTCGACGTCAGCCGCATGCCGTCGATGCCGAGCGGCTCGAGCAACCGGTCGTCGACGACGCGCTCGTACGCCTGACCGGTCACGGCCTCGATGAGGATGCCGAGCACGCAGTAGCTCATGTTGCTGTATCGGTACCCGTTGCCCGAGTTCACATTCGAACTCAACCCCTTGATCGCGGCGTCGGTGCACGACGTCGCTCCGTTCGAGAAGAACGTGCCCTCGTGTTGGGGGAAACCGGCCGTGTGGCTGAGGAGCTCGCGCACCGTCGTCGACGCGACGTCGGGGTCGGGATTCGTCAGCGACAGGTGATCGACGAGCACCGATCCGATCGGCTCGTCGAGCGTGAGCAGGCCTGCTTCGACGAGCTGCATCGTGACGATCGCCGTGATGGTCTTCGAGATGCTGGCGATCCGGAACCGGTCGGTCGTCTCGACGGCGTCGCCACCCGCCACCCGGACGCCGTAGGCGCCGGCGTGGACGACCTGTCCGTCGATCATGACGGCGACCGACGACGCCTGGTTGCCACCCAACCGCCGCTGCATGGCGTCGTCGAACGCCGACCAGCCGGAGCGGTTCGGCGAGGCGTTGCCCGCGTCGTCGAGCACGACCATGTCGGTGACGTCGAACACGTCCCCGGCGTCGTCGGCGTCGGTGCCGTCCGCCTCGACGTCGTCGGGCAACACGATGTCGCCCTCGCTCGGCAACGGGGTCTCGACGACGGTCGGCTCGGCGCGCTCACCACTGGTGAACTCGGGTTCGGGCGGAGCCGCCGCACGAGCCTGGCCGCAGGCAGCCGTGAGCATCGCGACGACCGCGAGGGTGGCACCGAGGCGCCCCACGTCCCAACTCCGTGAGCTCGACCTGAACATGACGGTGACCATCATGCCCTCATCGTCAGGAATCCCACAACGCGTGAGTGATTGTTCACCCTCTGCGCCCACCCACGGCGCGTGAAACGCCACCGGAACGACAGACCGTGACCCTCCACCTCACCCTCACCTCGACGAAGGGGGTCGGAGACGTTTCATCGGGACCGACGAAACGTCTCCGACCCCGTTCGTCGGTCAGCCGGGCGTGGGGAGTTCCTGTTCGACCGTGAGGACCGGCG
>JBPEWX010000683.1:0-2098 GCA_052032235.1 Ilumatobacter sp.
ACGAAACGTATCCGACCCCACTCGTCCCGCCGGGGGAGGGCCGGTCAGCTGAGCCAGGTGGCGATCGTCGCAGCGACGTCGTCGGGACGCTCGGTGTGGGCGGCGTGGCCGACACCGTCGATGGCGACGAAGGTCGCGTTCGGGAGCGCCTCGGTCATCCGCTGGCCGATGTCGGTGAACTTGGTGTCGAGCGCGCCGGCGATCACGAGCACCGGCACGGTGACGCGTTCGAGCTCTGTCCACCGCGACCGTTGAACGCCGGTTCCTGCGGTTCGCAGGCTGTGGGCGAGCCCCGCCGCGGTGTTGCGTCGGCGGTGGACCAGTCCGTCCGGGTCGGGCGGCAGGGTCGCGAACAGGGGAGCGGCGAGCCATTCGTCGAGGAAGGCATCGACGCCGACCTGCTCGATGTGGTCGGCGCGTTCGTCGTCGAGACGTCGGCGCTCGGCCCGTTCCGCCTCGTCGGCGATCCCTGGCGTCGCCCCGATCAGCACGAGGCGCTCGACCGGCGAATCGTCGAGCAGTGCAGTGTGGAGCGCGACGCGGCCACCCATCGAATAGCCGACGTAGGTGGCGGGTCCGATCGACGCCGCGAGCGCCGCTGCCGTCCGATCGATGTCGCGCTCGTCGCTCGCGCTCAGGCCGTGACCGGGCAGGTCGGGGAGGATCAGGGTGGTGTCGTCGACCCGTTCGGCGACGGCGTGGGCGACGTGGTGCCAGTGGTGGTGGGTCTGGGTGAAACCGTGCAGGAAGGCGAGGCGCCGCATCAGTCGGTGGCGCAGGCGTCGCCCTCGCAGGAGTCGCCTGCGTCGACCGAGGCTCCGGCTGCGGCTTCGTCGGCGGCACGCATCTTGTCGGCGAGGCGACGGAAGACGTTGACGAAGGTGTCGGTGTCCTGCGCCCCCGGGATCGCCCACTGGCCCTCGATCACGAAGGTGGGCACCGCGGAGATGCCGTGGTCGGCCGCTTGCGACAGGTCGTCGCCGACCGCCCCGACCCCGGCGTCGCTCGACAGGAATCCCAGGACCTCGTCGCGTTCGGCGCCGAGTTCGGCGGCGCAGTCGGCGAGGGTTTCGGGCAGACCGATGTCGAGCCCGTCGACGAAGTAGGCCTGCAGCAGCCGCTCCTTCATCGCTTCTTGGGTGACCGGTGTGGCCGGTTGGTCGGCCCACCAGAGCAGGCGGTGGGCGAGCAGGGTGTTGGCGCGCAGTGCCCGGTCCATGTGGAACTCGAGTCCTTCGCCGGCGGCCGTCTCGGTGACCCGGTCGATCAGCATCTGGGCCTGCTCGGGGTCGCCGAACTTGCGGGCATACGCGTCGAAGACGGGACCCGACTTGCCCGGCGACGCCGTCGGGTCGAGCTGGTACGGACGGAAGTGGACCTCGAGATCGAGTTCGCCCTCGAGCTCGGCGGCCGCCTTCTCGAACCGGCGCTTGCCGATGTAACACCACGGACACACCACATCCGACCAGATGTCGACTCGCAGTCTCGGAACGGTCGTCGCCTCGTCGTGAACGGTCATGGGTCGAGCCTACGGGGCGGCGGCTACCGTCACCGTCGTGGAGCCGAAGCGACGTGTGGCACTCGTCGAGCCGTACCTCGGCGGGTCGCATCGTGCCTGGGCCGAGGGGTACGCCGAACGGTCGGCGCACGACGTCGAGGTGTTCGGGCTGCCGGCGATCCATTGGAAGTGGCGGATGCAGGGCGGGCACGTCACGCTGGCGCCACGCATTGCCGAGGCAGCAGCCGTGCAGCCGTTCGACGCCGTGCTCACCACGAGCATGTGCAACGTGCCGGCACTGCTCGGGCTGTGTCGGCGGTCGCTCGGAGGCGTGCCGGTCACGCTGTACGTGCACGAGAACCAGCTGACGTTCCCGCTGTCGGAACACGACCGCGTCGACCTGACGTACCCGATGATCAACTGGACGTCGATGGTCGCCGCCGACCGGGTGGTGTTCAACTCGGCGTACCACCGTGACGAGTGGTTCGAAGCACTGCCGGGGTTGCTGGCGCGGTTCCCCGACGAGAAGCACGGGCGCTTCGTCGAGTCGGTGCGAGCCAGGTCGACGGTGTTGCCGGTCGGGGCCGACCTCGACGCGAT
>JBPEWX010000684.1:0-4341 GCA_052032235.1 Ilumatobacter sp.
CTGCGCGTACTCGGCACGACCGACGCCGTACTTGGTGAGGATGATGTTGCCGAACTTCCAGAGGTCGCCCTCACCGTCGACCAACGCCTCGGCGAGACGCTCACCGGCGAGGTTGCCGCCCTGCACCAGGGCCTGACCGACCGCCGCGCACTCCTCGACCGACGGGCCCTGCGGGGCCTCGGCCGGACCACCCGAGGCGGGCGCGTCGGCAGCGGCCTCGGGTGCCTTCTTGTCTTCTTTCGACTTGCTGCGCAGCGCCATCAGGAGTCCTCGTTGCTGTGATCAGGGTTGCGATCATCGCTCGCGACGATCGCCGAGAGATCGGGCTCGTACGAGCTATCGGCACCTCCGGTGCCGTTCTCAACCGATTCGTATCCGCCACCCGACGCGGATGGATCGTCGTCGTCGAACGAACCGGGCTTCGTGACCGTCGGGTCGTTGCCGTCGGCACGCAGGAACTGGGTCGGGTCGAGTTCGGCCAGGGCCCGCTCGATCTCCTCCAACCGGTCGAGCTGTACCGCGGTGGACACGTCCATCACCGAATCCTGCAGGCTCGTCTCGACCTCGGTCATGCGGACGGCGAGCGAGTCGGTGCGCTCGTTGACGCCCTTCTCGAGCCGCTCCATCTCGATGCGCACCAGCATCGCCTCACCGGCAGCGGTCGACATCTGGTTCTTCAAGTCGTCGAGCGCGTCCTGGTCGATGCCCTCGATCTCCGACTCGAGCGCCTTGATCTGGCGGTCGTACTCGACGAAGCGGTCGTCGAGCGCCGACAAGCGGTCGTTCATGACCGCCAACGACTCGTCGAGGTTCGAACTCACGCGGCTCACGTGCAGGTCGATCTCGGCGATCTTCTGACCCGACTCCTCCTGGATGCGGCTCTGGGCGGCGAGGAGGCGGTTGTTGAAGCGGTCCTCGGCGTCGTTCAGGCGCTGGGTGACCGACTGGCCGACCTCGTTCTGGAACTTGCGGACCGCCGAATCGTTCTCCTCGACCAGGCGCTTCAGGTCGTCGACCTTGGTGCTCATGTCGAGCTCGATCTTCTCGGCCAGCTCGTCCTGGCGGGCCTCCATCTGGGAGGTGGCGTCGTTGAAGTAGGTGACCATGCGGGCCGCCTGCTCGTCGAACTTGCGCAGGTTCGTATCGAGCCCCTCGATGCGGCGGGAGATCTCCTCGTTCTCCTCACGCAGATCGGACAGGATCGGACGCGCCTCGGCGGCGACCATCTCCTGCAGGCCGGCCGTCACCTCGTCGAGGCGGCGGGTCTGGCGCTGATCGGCGTCGGTGAGCCGCGACTCGAACTGGGTGCGGGCCGTCTCGACGCGCTGCTCGGCCCTGGCCCCCGACTGCTCGATGGCCTGGGCCAACTCGGCGATCTGGCCGGTGAACTCGGCCCGGAGCTCCTCGCGTTCGCGGCGGCTCTCGTCACGCAGGCGATCGACCTCGGCCACGACAGCGGACGCGTGACGTTCGAGCTCGGCCTGCACAGCAGCCACGAGACTCGTTCGAAACTCGTCGATCTCCGATGTCATGTACTCACGATCCTCCCGCTGGACCGCCACGGGGATCGTGGCGGCGAACCCCAACGGTCCGGCACTCGTGCCGGACCGCCTGCATTGTGTTCGGGGCACGCCTCCCGGCGAACCCGTTCGAGGTCCACGTCTGTTATCGGCCGCAGCTTCGGGAAGCTTGAGAAACAGCAGACGAACCGTTGATCTCGAACAGCGAGATCGCCGGGCCACTGGAGTTTCCGCCGGTCAGTGACGTAGTCCCATGCTCGCACTCTTGTGACCTGAGTGTCCGCATTTCCTCAAGATAGTCGACCGACCCCCCGATAGGAGTGCGACGGCATCACCGAACGCGGGGAGTCACAACCCGGTCACGGCGCCGTCGGACGACTTATCCACGGAGGACACCCCGACACCATGCGACGCCTCAAGCTTTCTCAGAAGATGCTCGTCGCGGCATTGCCGTTGGTCATCGCCGTCGCCGCCCTGCTGGCGCTGACGGTCCGAAGCGACCTCGACGACATCAGCAGTGCCGAGAACGGCGCCGAACTCGGCGCCATCTGGCAGCCGCTCACCGCAGCACTGACCGCGATCGAGAACGAAGCCGACCCCACCATGGCGAGCGACACGGCGGCCCGCCGGGCCACCGACGCCGCCATCAACGAACTGCGGGACGAAGCGGCCCAACTCGGCGCCGCCGAAGCCGCCGGCGACCACATCACCGCCAGCCGCTCGGCGCTGTCGGCCGCCCGACGCAACCTCGACATGGTGACGATCGCCCCCGACCTCCAGGTGGAGATCGACCCGCTCGACGCCTACGCCCAGGCGAGCCGTGAGCTCGTCTCGGTCGGCCAGCTCCTCCCGTCGGAGGCCGGCGACCCGCAGCTCGGACGTGAGCTGCTCGCCGTCGTCAAGCTCGCCGAGGCCAAGCTCGCCGCCGACATCATCCTCCACGACGTCGCCACCTGGCAGGCCGACCCGAGCGACCTCACCCCGCTCAGCTCGGCCCGCAACCAGTTCGCCGAACTCGAAGCGGTGCTCGGCGAGTTCGAGGCGATCGCCCCCGAAGACTGGCAGGCCACGTTCCGTGAGTCGGGCTTCACCCCGGCGATCGCCCGTGAGCGCTCCAACCTCGACTCCGTGATCCGCTCGGCCCAGGCCGGCGAGAACCCCACCTACGACCCGACCGAGTTCGCACAGCTCGTCGAAGGTGGCGTCGTCTATCAGGTGCAGGTCGCCGACTCGATCGTCGAACGCGCCGACGCCGAAGCGGCCGCCACCCGCTCCGACACCCTCCGCCGCACCGGCCTCGTCATCGCCGTCGGCGCCGTCGCCGTGTTCCTCGCCTGGCTGATCGCCCGCTCCATCACGAAGCGGATCAAGGCCGTCGCCAAGGGCGCCAACCAGGTGACCACCGAGCAGCTGCCGGCACTGGTCACCGCCATCAACGACCCGAAGGGCAAGGGCAAGCTCCCCGAGATCGATCCGATCCCGACCAAGGGCAACGACGAACTGAACGAGCTCGCCGAGTCGTTCAACTCGCTGCAGGACACCCTGGTCGACGTCGCCCAGGAGCAGGTCGAAGTGCTCCGCCGTGGCGTGTCCGACATCTTCGTCACCATGGCCCGCCGCAACCGGTCGCTGATCGACCGCCAGCTGGCCATGCTCGACGAGTTCGAAGCCGAGGTCGACGACCCCGAAGTGCTGGCGAACTACTACCAGCTCGACCACATGGCGACCCGCATGCGCCGCAACTCGGAGTCGCTGCTCGTTCTGGCCAACGCCGAACCGAAGCGTCGCCGGGTCAAGGCGACCGAGGTCGACGACGTGGTGCGTGCCGCGATCGGCGAGGTCGAGGACTATCGCCGCATCGAGATCGAAGCCCTCGAGTCGCTGCAGGTTCGTGGCAACGTCGTCGCCGACATCTCGCACCTCCTCGCCGAGCTGCTCGACAACGCCACCTCGTTCAGCCCGCCCGACAGCTACGTGCGAGTCGGCGGCCGCCTGACCGAGAAGGGCTACATGATCCGCATCCTCGACGGCGGTGTCGGCATCGGCACCGAGCGCCTCAAGCAGCTCAACGAGCTGCTGCGTGAGCCGCCCGTCGTCGGACTGTCCGTCGAGTCGACCCTCGGCATGTCGGTCGTCTCGCTGCTGGCGAACAAGCACAACATCACGGTCACCCTCGCCCCGGGCAACCCCGGCCTGATCGTCGACGTGCTGATCCCGCCGGCCCTGTTCGGCCCGATCGACGCCGACCAGCCGATGCCGACCGCCGCCGCTGCGGCGACCGCCGCTCCGGCTGCCGGTGACGTGCCGACGCTCGACGCCGCGATGGTGCCGACCCCCGACGCCGCCGAGATCGAGCGGATGGTCGCCTGGGACGACACCACCGGTGCCCCCGTCGACGAGACGTTCGAACCGGCCGAGCCGCTCGAACCCGTCGTTCAGGAGAGCGCCCCGGTCGCCGAACCGATGAACGACACGCCGTCGGCCGTCTACGACCCCGACGACGAACGCCCCGTCGCCGCCGCCGACTGGCGGGCGATGTCGCTCAACCTCGCCGCCTTCCAGAGCGGCATGGCCGCCGCCAACGGCAGCCAGGACGAAGCCCCCGAGGCCGAGACCGCCGAGGTGGCCGAGGCGGCCGACACGAACGAGATCGACACCGTGCAACCGACCGAGACCGACGAGACGTTCGTCGCCGCGGTCGACGAGGCACCGGTGACGGACGGAATCGCGGGATCCTCCGCCGACGTCGCCAACGACGCCGACGTCGCGGAGACCCCCTCGATCCCGGCGGGAACCCCCGGGTCGGGTGTCGAAGGGAACG
>JBPEWX010000685.1:0-3948 GCA_052032235.1 Ilumatobacter sp.
CGCCGAGTCGATCGCGATCAAGGCCGATCGTCTCGAGGAGAACCGGGCCTGCCTCGAGCTCCTCGTGCCGATCATCCAGCAGAGCTCGGTCGACTACGTGACCGATCCCGCGGAGACCAACGCCGTGATCATCGAAGCCGTCGAGGCGTTCGACAACGGCTGGGTCTACACCGAGGGTGTCGCTGCGTACGCCGTCGAGACGATGCTGAACGACGGTCTCCTGTCGAACGGCCCCGACGACACGCTGGGCAACTTCGACATGGACCGTGTCCAGGGTCTGATCGACATCGCGATCCCGGTCTACGAGTCGCTCGGCCAGGCGCCGAAGGAGGGCCTCGTGCCCGAAGACATCGTGACCAACGAGTTCATCGACGAGAGCATCGGCCTCTGATCGACCGAACCGACTGAACCCGTCGACGGGTGCGGCACCTCCGGGTGTCGCACCCGTTGCGCGTCCGTACCGGTGCCCCGAAGCGCCGACGAAAGGACACCGGGGCGTCAGGTCCTGGCGCGGTCGAGCAGGACGTGGAGCAGGGTGTTCGCACCGGCGGCGATGTCGTCCGGGTGCGTGTCCTCGGCGATGTTGTGGCTCAGGCCGTCGATGCTGGGTGTGAAGATCATCGACGTCGGACACACGCGAGCGAGCATCTGGGCGTCGTGACCGGCGCCGCTCGGCAGACGGCGGGTCGAGTGCCCGAGTGCACGCGCCGTGTCCTCGACACACTCGATCATGCCCGGGTCGAACTCGACCGGTTCGAACCTCGCCAGCGTCCGCCGTTCGACCGACACGCCTTCTGCGGCAGCGACGTCGTCGATCAGCCGTGAACAACGAGCTTCGGCATCGCGGAGGACTTCCTCGCTCGTGTTGCGCAGGTCGACGGTGAGCACGACGGACTGGGCGACGACGTTGACGAGGTTCGGGTGCGGCTCGAATCGACCGACCGTGGCGACCTGGTCGCCGCCCAGCTCGTCGGCGATGGCTCGGACCCCGTCGGTGATCCGAGCCCCGGCGACCACCGGGTCGCGGCGGAGCCGCATCGGGGTCGTCCCGGCGTGCGCCGATCGACCGGTGATCGTCAGTTCGGTCCAGCTGATCCCCTGGACGCCTTCGACGACACCGATGGTGACGCCCTCGTCCTCGAGGATCGGTCCCTGCTCGATGTGGAGCTCGACGAACGCGTGCGGGAACCGGGCGCCGGGCGCCGGCAGCGGACCGGCGTAGCCGATCCTCGCCAGTTCGTCGCCGAGTCGGGCGTCGTCGTCGACGGCGCGGACGTCGAGCGCCTCCTCCAACGGCATGCCGCCGACGTACACGAGACTGCCGAGCATGTCCGGTGGGAAGCGGGCGCCTTCCTCGTCGGTGAAGAAGGCGACCGTCAGGCCGCGAGGTGTGTCGATCCCGGCGGTCACGATCGTCTCGACGGCCTCCAGCCCGGCGAGCACGCCGAGATTGCCGTCGAATCGTCCGCCGGTGCGGACCGTGTCGATGTGTGAGCCGGTCATCACCGGTGCGAGGTCGGGGTCGGTGCCGGGCCGCGTCGCGAACACGTTGCCGATCTCGTCGATCTCGACCGTCAGCCCGAGGTCGCGCATCCAGGTGACGACGAGGTCGCGACCCTCGCGGTCGGCGTCGGTGAGGGCGAGGCGGGCGCAGCCGCGTTCGCCGTTCGGTCCGTCGATCGCCCCGATCCGACCGAGCTCGTCGAGTCGGCTGAGCAGGCGATCGGTGTCGATCCGCAACGAGGCGATGTCGGGGCTCATCCCCACGACGTTAGCGACGGCGTCGCCCGGACCGCCGGTGTCGCCGTGCCGGACCGCGTGCCGCGTCCGAGCCGGGAATAGGCCGTGACAAGATGGTGGTTGCACACGACGTCGAGGGTCGCCGTCGGCCCTCAGGAGCAGACATGCAACGAGGTTCACTACCGTTGGGCACATGGCTCGGGATCCGGGTCAACGTGCACTGGAGCGTCGCCGTCATCGCGCTGCTCCTCGGTTCGAGCCTCGCCGGCGGTGTCGGTTGGACCGCCGCGACGATCGGTGTCGTCGGGTTCCTCGTGTCGATCCTCGTCCACGAGTTCGCCCACGCACTGACGGCTCGGCACTACGACGTCGAGACCGAGTCGATCCAGCTCTGGGCGCTCGGTGGCATCGCCCGCCTTCGCAGTGAGTCCCCGTCGGCACGAGCCGAGGGGTGGATCGCCGCCGCCGGGCCGCTCGCCAGCTTCGGCCTGGCGATCGCATTCGGCGCGCTGTGGTGGTCGGGCCTCGACGCCGAACTCGACCGGCCGATCGGCGCCATCGTCGCCTGGCTGTCGATCGTCAACGCCATCCTCGCGGCGTTCAACCTGTTGCCCGGCGCACCGCTCGACGGTGGCCGGATCGTGAAGGCCGTTCGCTGGGCGCAGCACGGCAGCCGCTATCGAGCCGCCCGCGAGGCGGGGCGTGCCGGCACGGCGCTGGCGTGGCTGCTCACCGCGGTCGGCTTCCTGATGCTCGTCCGCAGCGACGGCGGCCTCTGGTTGATGATCGTCGGCCTGTTCGTGCTGGTGAACGCACAGGTCGAGATCCGGGCGGCCGAGCTCGGTGAACGCCTCGAGGGCATCACGGTCGGCGATCTCACGTGGTACGGCGTGGCGCAAGCGGGCCCCGACATGGACGCCGACTCGATGCTGTGGCAGCGTGCCCGGCTCGGCAACGTGGGTGGCGTCGTCGTCACCGACGCCAGTGGAGGGCCCCAGGGGCTCGTACTCGAAGACCAGCTGTGGAACGTCCCGGCCGATCAGCGGCCGTGGGTGTTGCTCACCCAGCTGATGGTGCCGCTCGACGGGGTCACGAAGGCGTCACCGGACGAACCGATCACGAACGTGCTCCCCCGCCTCGACCCCCGCCGCCCTGCCGTGACGGTGTGGCGCGACGATCGGATGGTCGGGCTGATCTCACCCGAACGTCTGATGGATCGGCTGCGTCCGGCGCAGCGCTGACCCGACTCGCTCAGGCGTCGGCGACCGACCAGTCGCGCTGGGTGACCGGCGGCTTGTCGCTCCACGGGAAGTTGATCCAGAGGTCGGTGCGCTTCCAGACGTAGTCGCACTTGACGACCGAGTGGGACTTCTCGTAGATCACGGCGGTGCGGACCTCGCCGACCTTGCCCTCGCAGAACTCCTCGACGCTCTTCAGGGTGTGCCCGGTGTCGGCGACGTCGTCGACGATCAGGATCTTGGCGTCGTGCAGGTCGACGAAGTCGGGCGCCGGCGGCAGGATGCGAGGCACCTCGAGGCGCTCGTCGACGCCGGTGTAGAACTCGACGTTCATCGTGTACGTGTTCTTGACCGACAGGGCGTAGCCCATCGCTCCCCCGATGAGCAGGCCGCCCCGGGCGATGGAGAGCACCATGTCGGGCTCGTAGCCGTCGTCGGCCACCATCTGGGCGAGCGTCCGTGACGCCTCGCCGAACTTCTCCCAGGTCAGGATCTCACGCTCTTCCGACATGCACGCTGACGCTACAGGATCGGTCGCCCGGGCCGGGCAGGCCGATCGTCACGTCGAGCCGCTGCCGGGTCGCCCGGTCACTCGACGACGAGACCCTCGATGTCTTCCTCGGCCGGCGGGTATTCCGGGCCGATCTGGTCGAGATGATGGCGCAGCGCCAGCGCGACCACGAGATTCCGAACCCATTTGCGGTCGCCCGGCACCACGTACCACGGCGCGGCGTCGGTCGAGGTCTCGCGCAGGGCCTCCTGGAACGCCGCCTGGTAGTCGTCCCACAGGGCGCGATCGTCGAGGTCACCCTTGCGGAACTTCCAGCGTTCGTCGGGATCGTCGATGCGGTCCTGGAGACGCTCGCGCTGCTCGTCGCGCGAGACGTCGAGGAAGAACTTGACGACGGTCGTGCCCTCGTCGTCGAGCAGCTCCTCGAAGTTGCGGATGTGGACGTACCGCTTTCGCCAC
>JBPEWX010000686.1:0-3330 GCA_052032235.1 Ilumatobacter sp.
GGTCTGATCACCGGCGACAACGTCGTGTGGCTCACCGACGACGAACCGCTGTACCGGCGACTCGTCGCCGGATTCGTCGGTGCGGCGGGCACCTCCGGTCTCGTGGTCGACTTCGGCGGCAGCCCGGCCGGCGAGGCCCCGGTCACCGTGCTCGACGCCGGCCCGACGAGCCCGTACCGCACCGCCGTCCCCCTGGCGGACGAACTGGAGCGACGGGTTCGGGCCGACCAACCCGACTACCTGATCATCGACGGACTCGGTCGGGTCGTCCGTCGCTGGGGGATCGAGGCGGTCTCCGCCTTCTTCGCCCGCGTCTGCCCGGCCATGCTCGACGCCGGCGTCACGGCGTATTGGAGCATCGACTCGATGCTGGGCCGGGCCTTCACCGATCACGTCCGCCAGATCACCCAATGCCTGCTCGACGTGCGCGGCGGACGTCTCCGCGTGCTCAAGGCCGAGGGGCGGCCCGAGTCGCTGCAGGACATCACCTATCAGCTCCGAGTCGACGACCACGGCGACGTGATCGTCGACTCACCGCCCGCCGGCGGCCGACTCGCCCGTGGCCTCCACGCCGTGCGGCAGCAGTTCGGGCTCACCCAGCAGGAGCTCGCGACGGTCGCCGGGGTCACGCCGAGCGCGATCTCGCAGGCCGAGAGCGGCGCTCGCGGGTTGTCGCTCGACACGGTCATCACCATCGCCGACCGGCTCGAGATCACGACCGACCGGATCCTCTCGGCCGGCACGAGTCGGTCGTACACGCTCGCCCGTCACGACCGCTCGCGCCGCCTGGCGAACACCTCGGTGACGGCCCTCGCGTCCGACTCGACGGTCGGATTGCGGTCGTACCTGATCGACCTGGCGCCCGGTGAGGAGAGCTCGCCGCCGTTCGATCACCGGGGCGTGACGATGATCGCCCCGCTCCGGGGTCTCATCCAGGTGGTCCTGGCCGACGACCGTCCCGTGTTGCGGTCGGGCGACGTGCTGATGGTCGAACGGGACGGTGTGCGCGCCTGGCGCAACCTCCGGGTGCAGCCGGCTCGGTTCCACTGGATCCTGCGCGACTGAGTACAGCGGCGCTGACGCGCCGGACAGCCGACCGCCGCACCGACGTAGCGTCACCGTGCAACCCGTCCGCACGCATGGGAGCTCCGCCGATGACCGATCACACCACAGCACTGCCCGACCTCGACCTCGTCTCGATCGAACGGCGACTCCGCGGCCAACTGGAACGAACCGAAGGTCAACTCGTCGAGCTGGAGGGGGCGCTGTCGGACATGCTGCGCGCGCACGACTCGATCCAGGAGGACGAAGACGACATGCGGCGCGTCGTCGACGCCGTCCGCAACGACATGCGTCAGACGGCCCGTGCGCTCGAACGGATCGAGCAGGGTCGCTACGGCCGATGTGTCACGTGTGGCTCGGCGATCCGGCCGGAACGACTCGAGGCGATTCCGACCGCCGACCACTGCACCGCCTGCGCCTGATCAGCCGAGGAGGTCGTCGAGTCGGGCCGTGGCGTCGGTCGCTGCGCGCGCCGCCTCGACGGCCGTTCGCTCGGCGTCGGCGGCGCGGGCCTCGTGTTCGGCGAGCTCGCGGCGCGCCCGATCGAGCGCACGCTCGGCGTCGCGTACGGCTGCCTCCGCTGCGTCGGCGGCGGCTGCGGCGCGATCGCGTCGCTCCGCTGCTCGTCGAGCGGCGGTCGCCGCGACCTGCGCGTCCTTCTCGGCCGCACGGGCTGCGCGCGTCGCGGCGTCGATCGCCTTGCGGGCGGCGGCTTCGTCCTCCGCAGCCTCGGTGGCACCGTCGGCCTCCGCAGTGCCGGGTTCACCGGTCTCGTCGGTGTCGACGAGGTCGTCGGTGACGAACGCGTCGGCGAGTTCGTCGTCGATTCCGAGGACGCCGGCTCGGAGGAGGTCGAGGCCGGCCGGATCGGCACCGATCTGGGCGAGTCGAGCCGTGACACCGGCGAGGTCGGCCTTGCGTCCGAGTTCCACCAGTGCGGCGTTCGCGACCTTCGCGAGGCGCCCCTGGGCGGCACGGACCGTGCGGAGGGCATCGGCGAGTGAGGCAGTGCGGCGCCCCTCGGCGTCCGCGTGCTGGATACGTCGAGCCGCCCGAGCTGCCTCGACGAACTCGGCGACCGGTTCGGGCGCTGTCGTCGCCGTCCGGTTGAGCGCGCCGTCGATCCACGAGGGCCGACGGAGACCGGCGATCGTCGTCGCGTCGCCGCGGCGGTCGTCGCGCTTCAGCGTCGACACGAGGTCGTTGCGGGCGGCCACGAACTCGTCGGGCGCCGTCGCGAACAGTGCTCGGACGTGTTCGACGAGGCCGTCGTCCATCCGCGGGACCGTAGCCTCGACCGGACCGGGTCGGGCGCGATCGTGTCGGGCCGGACGGCGGACGACCCGTCATGTGACGGTTCGTGTGACGGACGGCGCGACCGCCTCCGAGCCGCCGCAAACCCTGTGATTTCGGGGTTCTGACGCGTTACACGGTTGTCATTTGATTGCGGATCCATGTCGCTGATGTTGCGGTTTCATGACGAACCGACTAGACCTGTCACGAGTCAGGGCCGCTCCCGCCGGCCCGGAACGGTCTGTCCCATGCGAGATTCCACCTCTTTGTTCGATCATCAGGAAGACAGCGCCGACGAACTCACCCGTGAGTTCTGGGGTGACAAGTCGACCTGGGTGTCCGACGACCGTCGCCGTTCGAGCGGCCGGACGATGCAGATCCGGCCTGCCGACGACCAGCGCGACGAGTACCGGCTCGACCACACACCGACCTCCATGCGGGCGGTGCGTGACGGCATCGCCGCCTTCAAGCCGAAGCGACGAATGCGCGACGACTCGACCGGCCCCGTGCAGCGCACCCGCCAGCACGGTGTCGTCACCGGCGCCACCCCGGCTCCCGTCGACGAACCCTCATCCCGCTCGTCGCGCCGGCCGTCCGCCGAGACGATGGCGCACTCCGACGCGTCGATTGCCGACCTCGGTGCCGGCCGCTACGACTACGACGACCACGCCTACGACCTGTCCGATCTCGACGAGCCGATCCCGGCCCGCCGCAGCGCCCCCGTTCCGGTCGCCCACGCATCCGTCCGACGGGCCGACGGTCGACGCGAGGAGCGCGACGACCTGGTCGCTCTGACCCCGGTCAGCTTCGGGGACCGCCTCGGTCTCGCCGCGGTCGATCCGGCGGTGATCCGTATCGGCATCGTGCTGCTCGCCCTGGTCCTGGCGCTCCCGCTCGCGCTCGCGATGCGAGGCGACGACAGCTCCGGCGCCGAACTCCCGGGCGACACCGTCCCGGCCGCCCCGCAGACCGTCG
>JBPEWX010000687.1:0-6724 GCA_052032235.1 Ilumatobacter sp.
CAGGTCGCCGGTCGGTCGACCGAGGAGCCAGGACGTTCGGCGTAGATCTGCACGACCGTCTTGCCGGCACGGTCGCCGGTGTTCGCGACTGGCACCTCGACGGTGAAGACCTCGCCGTCGTCGGAGACGACCGGGGCATCGATCTGCCACGTCGTGTAGCCGAGACCGGAGCCGAACTCGAACGCCGGGGCGGCGCCGTCGCGAAGCCAGGCGCGGTAGCCGATGTGGATGTCCTCGTCGTAGGAGACCACACCGTCGTTCGGGGTGACGTCGAGCACCGGGACGTCCGCCATCGCTGCCGGCCAGGTGGTGGGGAGGCGACCGCCGGGTTCGGCGGCGCCGCTGAGGACGTCGCCGAGCGCATTGCCGTACTCCTGTCCGCCGAACCAGGTCAGCAGCAGCGCCGAGACCTCGTCACGCCACGGCAGCTCGACGGGCGACCCGGAGTTGACGACCACGATCGTGCGCGGGTTCACGGCCCGGACGGCGTCGACCAGACGGTCTTGGTCGGCCGGAAGGGCGAGGCTCGTCCGGTCGAAGCCCTCCGACTCGACCTTGGAGTTGGTACCGACGACGACCACGGCCACGTCGGCGGCCTTCGCTGCCTCGACGGCCTCGGCGATGAGCGCTTCCGTGTCGGTCACTGCAGGCTCGGTCCCGACATTGATACTCAGCGCGCCGCGGAATGCCTCGAGCGGTCGCACCTGGATCGTCAGGTCGACCGGTCGTCCGGCGACGACGTCGATCGGGACGGTCGTGGCCGGCGGGTCGAGGAAGGCAGCCCCGAGGTCGTCGCCGACCGGCAGCGCCTCGTTCTCGACGGCGAGTTCGCCGTCGATGCTGACCTTGACCGTGCCGACCGTGGCACAGCCGATCCGGATCGAACCGGACTCGTCGGGGGTCCAGCGCGTGGAGAACTCGAACGTCGCCATCTCGGCGACCGGCGCATCACCGCCGAAGTACACGAGGTTCCCCGCAAACCGGTCCTCGGTGTAGATCGCCTCGCCCTGCTCATCGAGCATCCGGACCAACGCGCCGGGCTCACCCGTGGAGGGATTGGTCATCGAATCGGCGGCGAGTTCGTTGACGCCCTGATGAACGATCGGCCCGCGGGCGTAGGTGACCTCGGCATCGGGATACGCCGCACGAATTCCCTCGAGCGGTGAGACGACCGACTCCGGGATCACGGTCGCACTGCCCCCTCCCTGCGTCCGGGCGTGTTTGGCGTTGTAGCCGACGACGGCGATCGACGACACCGAGGCGGGCGACATCGGCAGGATGCCGTCGTTGCGGACCAGGACCATCCCGTCGGTCGCCGCGTCGCGGGCAACGGCGAGGCCGTCGATCTCGGCGGGCGATGCCGGTGCGTCGAAGCCCTCCAACGCGCCGACTCGGGCGGCGAGCGCCAGGATCCGCCCGACCTTTCGGTCGACGACCGACTCGTCGATCTTGCCGTCGCGCACGGCGTTGACGAGCTCGTCGCCCCACGGACCGGTCGGCCCCGGCATCACGAGGTCCTGCGAGCACTCCGCACTGCGGAGCGAGCGCACGGCGGTCCAGTCGCTGACCACCACACCGTCGAAACCCCACTCGGAGTTGAGCGGTGTCTCGAGAAGCTCGTTCTCCGTGGCCGTGTCACCGTTGATCGAGTTGTACGCACTCATCACGAGCCAGGCGTCGGCTTCGGTGATGGCCGCCTCGAAGGCGAGCAGGTACAGCTCGCGGAGTGCACGGTCGGAGACCTGGACGTCGACCGAGAACCGGTCGGTCTCGAAATCGTTCGCGACGTAGTGCTTGGGGGTGGCTCCGACGCCGTGGTCCTGAACACCACGGACGTACGCCGCGGCGAGGTCCGCCGTCAGCGTCGGGTCCTCGCTGTACGCCTCGAAGTGACGGCCACCGAGTGGCGAACGATGCAGGTTGATCGTCGGACCGAGCACGACGTCGACGCCCTTCCGCCTGGCTTCAGACGCCGATGCGGTGCCGTACCGATACGCCATGTCGACGTCCCACGTCGAGCCGAGCGCGGTCGCCGATGGCAGGTTGAGCGATGGCGAACGTTCGTCCCAGACGGGTCCTCGCACACCGCTCGGGCCGTCCGACAGGACCATGCTGCGCAACCCGATCTCGTCGATCGGCCACGTCGACCAGAAGTCTCGGCCGGTGAGGACCTTCACCTTGTCTTCGAGCGACATCCGGCCGACCAGTTCGGTGATGGCGGGGTCGGCGGAGCGGACGGTGGTGGGCACGCTGTTGGGGTTCGGAGTGTTCATGATGGTTGCTTTCTGTGGCGTGTGTCGGGGCGTTCAGGGACGCGTCAGGTCAGGCCTTCGGCTCGTGGCCGAAGCGACGGGATGGGTTGGGAGCGGCCGAGCCGGACGCTCAGTCGGGAGCGCTCAGCATCGTTTCGAGCGAGTCGAGCATCCGGAGGTAGTGATCGAGGCGCTCCCCGACCAGCACGGAGTACCGGAAGCCGTGCGCCACCGAGATCACCAGTTCGGCGATCGTCCGGGCGGGGAGGTCGTCGCGGAGGATGCCATCGGCCTGGTTGCGAGCGACGACCGCCTCCGTCAACGACGCCGTGTCGTCGAAGCGTTGCCGGAAGTAGTCGTGCGCCGGGTGGTCGGGGGCGAGTGCCTCAGCCGACAGGACGGCGAAGAACCGCATCATCTCGGAGCGTTCGGCGTTCTTCTTCAGCACGCGGCGATACAACTCGACCACGGAGACACCTTCGTCGCTGGCCGGAGCGGACACTTCACGATCGTCGGCATCGCGGTGCTGCAGGACCGCCATCAGGATCGCTTCCTTCGTCGGAAAGTGGTGGATCAGCCCGGCCTGGCTGAGGCCGGCTTCCTTCGCGATCATCTGGACGGTGCCCGACCGGTAGCCATGTTCGGCGAAGACGCGGGTGGCCGCGTCGACGATGCCGATCTGCTTCTGGGTGAGCGACTGGTCGGTGTCGGTCATGGTCATGTCGTTCCGCTCCGAGGGTCGAGTGCGTCGCGCGCTGCGTCGGCACACATGTTGAGTCCCAGTACCAGCCCCGCAATGGCGATGCCGGGGAACACCCCGTACCACCACGCCTGCGAGATGTACCGCTGGCTCTCGGCCAGCATGCCACCCCACGACGGCTCCGGCGGTTGAATGCCGACGCCGAGGAAGCTCAGCGACGCTTCCAGGAGCACGGCGACGCCCATGAACAGGGCGGATTGGACGAGTACAGGACCGAGGGCGTTCGGCAGCAGGTGTCCGAAAAACACCTTCTTCGGCGGGATACCGAGCGCGTTCGCCGTCTCGATGTAGCCGACTTCCATCTGCTGGAGCCCGGCTCCGTAGGCGACCCGGGCGAGGGCAGGTGCGGCTGCGACGCCGACGGCGACCGAGATGGCCATGAGGCCAGGCCCGATGGCCGCGCCGAGCGCCAAGCCGAGCAGCACGGCCGGCATCGCGAAGACGCCTTCCCAGAAGCGCATGATGCTCGACGACACCCGACCGCCGCGGAACGCCGCCAGGAAACCGGTGAGCGAACCGACGATGACACCGATGGTGACCGAGACCAGACCGACACGCATCGCGAGCGACGTCGCGTACACCGTACGAGAGAAGACGTCGCGGCCGATCGGGTCGGTGCCGAACCAATGGTCGGGACTCGGCGGTGCGAGCTCTTCGCCCCGGAACGTCTCGAGCGGATCGTGCGGTGCGATCAGGCCGGGAACGAGGCTCATCACGACGTAGAGCAGGATCAGTGAAACGCCGATGATGCCGGCCGGTTGCCGGATGAACCGTCGACCGGCCTTGCGCCACGGTGAGGGATCGGTGCGAACCGGCTCCTCGGGGCCGAGCGGCCCCGACGGGTCGAGATCGGTCTGTTCGAGCTGTTGCACGGGTTTACCTCCGGATCCTCGGATCGATCACGCCGTACGACAGATCGACGAGCAGGCTGATGAGGGCGAACCAGATGACGACGAGGAGGACGACGCCCTGGACGACCGGATAGTCCCGAGTACCGATGCCGCCGACGAGCAGCGAACCGACGCCCGGCCGAGTGAAGACCTTCTCGATCACGACCGTGCCGCCGAGGAGCACCCCGAGTTGGATGCCGAGAATCGTCACCGTCGGCACCATCGCGTTCGGGAACGCGTGCCGCCAGACGACGCGCCGGTCGGACGCTCCCTTCGCCCGCGCCGTTCGGACGTAGTCCGAGGTCAGCTGTTCGAGCATCGCCGATCGAACGAAACGGGCGAGGCCGAGCGCCAGCCCGATGCCGATCGCGAGCGCCGGCAAGATCATGTAGCGAATCGATTCGATCGGGTCGTCGAAGATGCTGACCCAGCCGGCGGTCGGCACCCAACCGAGGTTCACCGCGAAGACCATCAGTCCGAGCAGGCCCAACCAGAACGTCGGCAGACCCATCCATGCAGCGGTCACGTAGCCGAGTCCGATGTCGATCGGACCCCTGGCGTGTCGGGCTGCCAGGACGCCGAGCGGGATACCGATGATCATCGCCAGGAACATGGCGAAGAAGATCAGTTCGAGCGTCGGGTGGAGTGCGTCGAGCGCCATGTCGAGGACCGACTGGTCGTACACGATCGACGTGCCGAGGTCGCCCTGCAACACGTTGCCGAGCCACTTGCCGTACTGCACGACGAGCGGCCGATCGGTGCCGTACTGCTCGCGGACGGCTTCGATCACCTCAGGGGTTGCGTCGGGACCGGCGAGGGCGACGGCCGGATCGCCGGGCACCGACTGCAGGATGAGGAACAGCACGATGCTGACCATCAGCACGGTGACCAGCATCTGGCCGAACCGGGACAGCACGTATCTCATGAGACGACCTCCTCGGTCGACGTCGCGACAGCGATGCGGCCGTCGAGTTGGTGGGCGGTGTCGGCCGAGCGACGACACGCGACCAACTGGTCACGTTCGACCGGTTCGAGCGGGGGGACGACCTCGGTACAGGCCTGTTCGGCGAGCGGACACCGGTCGGCGAAGCGACAACCGTCCAGCAGACTGGGGAAGCCGCTCGCGACGTCGAGACCGGCGGCGGCGTCCATCCCCTGCCCGGGCACCGACGCCAGCAACAGTTGTGTGTACGGGTGGCGAGGGGCGCTCAGGAGTTGTTCGGCGTCGCCGTATTCGACGATCCGGCCCAACTGCATCACTGCGATCTCGTCGGCGAGCTGCTTCACGACGCCGAGGTCGTGCGACACGAACAGGTACGAGACGCCCAGGCGTTCCTGCAGCTCGGTGAGCAGCTTCAACACCTGCGACTGGATCGACACGTCGAGCGCCGAGACCGGTTCGTCGAGCACGAGGAGTTCCGGTTCGAGACCGAGCGCTCGAGCGATCGAGACGCGCTGACGTTGGCCACCGGACAGCTCGTTGGGATAGCGGTCGGCGTGTTCAGGGTAGAGCGCGACGAGCTCGAGCAGCTCGCGCACTCGCTGCTTCTTCTGTCCACGTCGGATGAGGCCCTGCTGGAGCATCGGTTCGGCGATCAGCTCGCCGACGGTCCGGCGCGGGTTGAGCGACGCGGTCGGATCCTGGAACACGATCTGCGCGCGGGAGCGGAAGCTGCGCAGCCGCTTCTCGTCGAGAGCCAGCACGTCGGTACCACTGAGGTCGACCGATCCACTGGTCGGCTCGATCAGCCGGAGGAGCGCTCGCGCGGCGGTGGTCTTCCCAGAACCCGATTCGCCGACCACAGCGAGCGTCTTGCCTCGCGGGATCGTGAAGCTGGCACCGTCGAGCGCTCGCACCTCCTGTGCTTTGCGACCGCGACCCACCGGGTACACCTTGGTCAGCTGGTGGACGGACAACACCGTGTCGCCGGTGGCGTCGGCCACGTCGTCGACCGGCGCACGACCGGCAGCGACGCGCTGCGGCTCCATACGGATCTCGACCGGCTGCGCAAAGTGGCACGCCGCACGGTGCTCTCCGTGGTCGCGTTCGTCGGTCACCGTGTCGAGCGACGGCGTCACGACGACACAGTCGTCGCGACCGATGCGGCGATCACACCGTGGCGCGAAGGCGCAGCCGACGACCTCATCGGTGATCCGAGGCGGTGCGCCCGGAATCGCCGCCAGGGCGCCACGGGCGGTTGCGAGCGTCGGTCTCGTGCGGAGCAGGCCGGCGGTGTAGGGGTGCTGGGGACGCTCGAGAACATCGGCGCTGTTGCCGATCTCGACGATCCGGCCGTTGTACATGACCGCGACTCGGTCGCACGTGTCGCCCACCAGGCCGAGGTCGTGGCTGATCACGACCATGGCGGCGTCGACGGACGCTCGGACATCGGAGAGCGTGCGAAGCACCTGCGCCTGGGTCGTGACGTCGAGCGCCGTGGTCGGCTCGTCCGCGATGATCAGGTCGGGTGCATTGGCGATGGCGATCGCGATCATCACTCGCTGCCGCATTCCGCCGGACA
Organism: Ilumatobacter sp.; assembly: GCA_052032235.1. GTDB lineage: Bacteria > Actinomycetota > Acidimicrobiia > Acidimicrobiales > Ilumatobacteraceae > Ilumatobacter. Next base: position 6,425 of record JBPEWX010000687.1, read on the forward strand.
GTTCGTGCGGATACACCGAGAGGCGCTCTCTCGGCTGCTTGATGCCGACACGGTCGAGCAGGTCGGCGGCGTGTTCGCGGCACTCGTCCTTCGGACGCTTGCGATCGTGGAGCCGGATCGCCTCGACGAGTTGGTCGCCGATCTTCATCAGCGGGTTCAGCGACGAAAGCGGATCCTGGAAGATGGTGCCGATCGACTTGCCTCGCAGCTTGGCCATCTGCTTGGGACGGAGCCGGTTCACGTCATCGCCGTCGAAGACGACGGAACCGGCGACCTGCGCCGAGCGTGGCAACAGCCCGA
>JBPEWX010000688.1:0-1538 GCA_052032235.1 Ilumatobacter sp.
CGGCGAGGACGGTTGCGGTGCTCGCACCACCAGGGCTGCGACGCTGTACAGGACCAGACCGACGAGGATCGTCCGGTCGAACCCGAAGCTCATCGACAGGATCGTCGTCGCCGTCGATCCGATGACCGAGAAAAAGCCGTTGACCGCCCAGCACCAGGCGACGAGACGGCCTTCGTCGACACCGTCGGCGGCGGCCATCCCCCGCGCCAGGTCGATCCCGGTCGGGAGGAACATGCCGAGCAGCAGGCCGACCGGGAACAGCATCGCGAACACGAGCGCGATGCGGAGCGGCTGCGACCAGGCGAGCACGGCGTCGGTCACCGGTTCGGACACGAGCAGATAGACGACGGTGACCGCCCAGAGGCCCGCCAGGACGAACAGCATCCGTCGCCGGACGTCGACCTGCACCCATGCCGACCACTTGGCACCGATCGCCGTCGCGATGAGCAGGGTGAACAGCGAGACGGACAGCGAGAGCGTCGGGTAACCGAGGAGGAGCGCGAATCGTTGGATCATCGAGATCTCGATGACGAAGAATCCGAAGCCGAGCGCCGCGAAGTAGGCGAACAGCCGCCAGCGCCCCTTCACCCGATCCCGCTGGGAGGACCGCGTCCACATGAACGGGCCGATCAGCAACACGGCGGCGACGATCGCGGAGACGACCAGCAGCATCAGGATCAACCGCTCTCCGATCGCGATCTCGCTGTCCTCGAACCCGCGCGAAAAGTTCGTCAGCACGTCGGAGTACGGCGTGAAGTGCCAGAAGAAGGGGCGGTCGTCGGTGATGGGGCCGATGTCGAAGCGGTACTCGTCGACGATCGCGTCGACACCCGCCTGGTCGGACACGATCAGCGCACCGGGGAGCCCCGGTTCCGGTGCTCGCCCGGGGGCGGCGACGATGCGGGCACCGTCGACCGTCGGGATGACGGTGTCGAGGCGTTCGACCGCGGCCGCGTCGATCTCGCTCGGTGACAGCACGATCGTCGAGATACGGGTGAGTTCGAGGTCGCTGTCCTCCGCCGTGACGAGCACGTGTTCTGAGAAGTCGCCGACGTCGTCGCCGATCGCCTCCCTGGCGGTCGTCAGGTAGCGCGCGGTGCGGGTCGGCCGGGTGTCGAAGTCGAAGTCACCGAACTGGGCGACCATGACACCGTCGGGCGTGAGGTGGTCGAAGGCCTCCTCGATCATCTCCGCCGTGTACAGGTAGCTCTCCGACAGGACGAACGCCCCCGAGGTCGCCGCGTTCGACGCCGCGTACGAGTCGGGGGCGACGAACCAGATCATGTCGTAGTCGTCGTCGGACCGGGCGAGGAACGTCCGCCCGTCGCCTTGGACGTAGTCGACCTCCGGGCGGTCGGCGATGTTGCCCGAGTAGTCGGCGAACTCCTCGGTGAGGATGCGTTGGGTCACCGGGTTCAGCTCGACGGCGTCCACGTGCCCGACGCCGTACGTGAGTGCGGCCTGGATCTCGTTGCCGCCGGCGGCGCCGATGATGAGCAGCCGCTCGGGCGACCGGCCGAGAACGGCCCACGGGAACT
>JBPEWX010000689.1:0-1529 GCA_052032235.1 Ilumatobacter sp.
TCGCATCAGCGGCTGATGCGAACACCTCATCCATCACATCGTTATCACTGTCCGCGAGATTTCTTGCCGATCCCTTCACTATCCGTGAGATCCGATCTACGCTAGGCATGACACCCATCGAGCGGAGTGATCGACACGATCACCCCGAACGGCGGACGACATGACCACGATCGACACCCCGGCCACGACGGGTGACGTCAACGGCGACACCCCGGCATCAGGCTCGAGACTCGCGGCCCGCCGTCACCACGCCGACGACCCGCCCGACGCCGAGATCCTCGACGCCGTCCGCGCCGGCGACCAGCACGCGTTCGACGTCGTCTACCGACGCCATCGGCCGGCGGTCGAGCGACTGGCACGACGCCTGGCACGCAACACCGCCGACGCCGACGACATCGTCAGCGAGGTGTTCGCGGCAACGCTGCGCGCCACGCTCGCCGGACGTGGTCCCACCGACGACGCCGGGCCGTACCTCCTCCGGAGCGTTCGCAACACGGCGACGTCGATGAACACCAGAGGCGACGGCCGACGCACCACGACGATCGCCGACGACGACCTCACCCGACTGGCGCCGACGACCGCGCCGGACGAGCACGACGACGAGGTCGGCGAGGCATTCCGCGATCTGCCGGAGCGTTTCCGGCACGTGCTGTGGTCGACCGAGATCGAAGGTGCGTCACCGGCCGAGCTCGCCACCGGCGACACCGACCCGGGCGCCGTCGCCTCCCTCAGCCACCGCGCCCGCTGCGCCCTCCGGCGGTCGTACCTGTCGGTCAGCACTCGCCGGCGCTGCGTCGACCCGGCGTGCCGCTCCACCAGATCGGCGATGCCGGCCGTCGTCCTCGGCGGAGCCGCAGCGTCCACCGTCGCCCGCGTCGATCGCCACGTCGTGTCGTGCGCCGACTGTGCGGCCGTGTTCGACGAGATGCATCTACTCGCCGAACGCATGCCGGCACGCTCGCTGCTGGCCGTCGTCGTGGCGTTCATCAAGAACTTCGGTGGCGTCACAGCCTCGGTGATCGGCGGTGCAGCGCCGATCATCGTCGTCCCGGCAGCCGTCGCGACGCTCACGGCCGGCGCCATCGTGGCGTCCGACGCCATCGGCGATCGAACCGATCAGCGCACCGTCGTCGAACAGGTGACCGACCCACCGCCGGACGAAGCCGTCACCGCTGCCGTCGCGGCACCCGATACCGCAACACCGTCCGACGCCGACACCGCGTTCCGACCCTCCTCGAACGCGCCGACGAACGAGGGCCCCACACCGCTGCCTGCCGGTCGGGTCGAGACCGGCGGCAAGACGAACCCGCCGACCCGCACGGCGCCGATCGACCCCGCACCGGGCGTCGGCGGCGCCGGTGGAGTCGACACCGTCGTGATGCTGCCCGGCGACCTCGAGACCCCACCGGTGGGCGAACCGATCGACGAACTCGTCGACGACGGCACGGCCGGGGTGCTCGACACCACGATCGGCGAACTCGACGATGTGGTCGACGGGATCGGCGACGCGGTCGACCGGACGGTCACCA
>JBPEWX010000069.1:0-11155 GCA_052032235.1 Ilumatobacter sp.
TCGGGGCGTCGTCGCGTCTCCGTGGGTATGTGGACGCGTGTCGCGGCATCGGGTCGAACACGCAGCGAGCGCTACGGTCGGGCGCGTGACGACGGTGCGGAACTGGGCTCGGAACCAGCAGTGCGAACCCGACGGCGTCGAACGGCCGAACACCGTCGACGACGTCGCTGCACTGGTCGTGTCCGCCGCCGCGAACAACCGACCGGTCAAGGTGATCGGCGCCGGCCACTCCTTCACCGCCGCAGCGATGACCGACGGGATGATGGTGTCGCTCGGTCGTCTGGCCGACGTGCTCGACGTCGACGGCGACCGGGTGCGGGTGCAGGCCGGCATCGAACTCCGGGCGCTGAGCGGTCGCCTCGACGAGCACGGCTTGGCGATGCCGAACCTCGGCGACATCAACGTGCAGACGTTGGCCGGTGCCACGTCGACGGCCACGCATGGCACGGGTCGCGGGCTCGGCAACCTGGCGACCACGATCGAGGCGCTCGAACTGGTCGACGGTCGCGGCGAGATCCATCGCTTCGACGCCGAGACCGACCCCGACGCCGTCCGGACGCTGGCGGTCGGTGTCGGTGCATTCGGCATCGTCACCGAACTCACGCTGCGAGTCGTGCCGGCGTTCGATCTCCACGCCCACGAGACCGTCGAGCCGCTCGCCGATGTGATCGCCGGATGGGACGAGTTCACCCGCAGCGCCGACCACGCCGAGTTCTTCTTCTTCCCCGGTGACGATCGGGCACTCGTCAAGCGCAACAACCGCACCGACCAGCCGGCCCGACCACCGTCCCGCCTCGCCTATGTGCGTGACAAGTACCTGTTCGAGAACGTCGCGTTCGGGATCGCCTGCGCCGTCGGTCGCCGGTGGCCGTCGCTCGCGCCGCGCATCACGAACGCGTTCGCGTCGTCGGCTGCCGAGCGCGACCTCGTCGATCGCGCCGACCGGGTGTTCGCCAGTCCGCGCAAGGTCCGGTTCCTCGAGATGGAGTACGGCATCCCGATCGACGCCGTCCCCGAGGCGCTCGGACGCGTCCGGGCACTCGTCAAGTCGCTGCACCATCCGGTGCTGTTGCCGATCGAGGTCCGCTGTTCCGCCGCCGACGACCTCACCCTGTCGACGGGCTACGGGCGCGAGAGCGGGTGGATCGCCGTGCACCAGTACCCGGGCATGCCGTACGAGCACTACTTCGACACCGTCGAGCGGATCATGGACGACTACGGCGGACGACCCCACTGGGGCAAGCTGCACGGCCAGACAGCCGACGTCCTGCGCGAGCGCTACCCGCGCTGGGACGACGCGATGGCGTTGCGCGACCGACTCGACCCCGACCGCACCTTCCGGAACGCCTACCTCGACCGTGTCCTCGGCTGACGGGGCGACCCGTCCGTCGACCGGTCCGCAGTAGCGTCGCCGTCGTGGGGACGCCCGTGATCCGCCGATCGACTCGAGACGACCTCGACGCGTTGGTCGAACTGGGAGCCGAGTACTGCGACGCCGACGGTCACGTCTTCGACGAGGTGAGGGTGCGGGACGGATTCGCCGGAGTCGTCGCCGACGACCGCTACGGCCTGGTCCTCGTCGCCGACGTCGACGGCACCGTCGTCGGGTACGCCGTCGTGTCGTGGGGCTGGTCGATCGAGATCGGTGGCATCGACGTCGTGCTCGACGAGATCTACGTCCGTCCGAAGGGGTCCGGCATCGGCGGGGCGCTCCTCGCCGGGGTCGAGGCGACGTGCCGCGACGCAGGCGCGAAGCGGGTGTTCCTCGAGACCGAGCCGCACAACGAACGCGCCCGGCGTTGGTACGCCTCGGTGGGCTTCACCCCCCAGCCGTCGGTCTGGATGTCGAAGGAGCTCGACTGAAACCGCTCGCCGTCGTGCTCGTGGTGCTCGCCGTGCTCCCCGGCTGCGCCACCGACCCGCCGAGCGGCGTCGTCGGGGTGGTCGTGACCGGGTGCGGTGCTCGCACCGAGGGCAGTGGGGCGTTCGTCGACGACGATCTGGTCATCACGACCGCGCACACGTTGCGCGGCGCCGACACGGTGGTCGTCGACCACGGCCACCGCGAGCTCGCCGCCGAGATCGTGGGGTTCGATCCGGAGCTCGATCTCGCCTATCTCCGCGTGCGGCCCGAGGGTGCGGTCAGGCCGATGTCGGTGTCGTCACCGGCCGATCCGGTCGCTGCCGGGCGTGCGACCGCGTGGGCGGTACGCGACGGCGTCCCCGTCGCGCTCGACGTCGAGGTGCTGCGCCGGATCCGGCTTCGGACCGAGGACATCTACGTCGAAGGCGATACCACGCGCCCGGCGTTCGAGCTCCGAGCCGACATCGAACCGGGCGACTCGGGCGGGCCCGTCGTGGTGGGCGGCGACGTCATCGGCGTGCTGTGGGCTCGCAGCACCCGGTCGCTGGGACGTGCCTACGCGATCGACGTCGGTCGCGGTTCGACCACGATCGACGAGCAGCGGTCGACCGGGAGTCTCGGCGACGTCGACCTGACTCGCTGCGACTGAGCGCGGCCGGGACCGGCCGACGAGTCACCAGAAGCCGGGGAGTGCGTCGGTCGTGCCGTCGGCGTATCGGGCCAACCGGGCGAGTGCGTCGTCGTCGAACACGTCGATCACGTCGTGCAGTGCCTCGGTACCGGCCGACCGGATCGCCTGGTCGAACTCCGTTCGGCGCCGAGGGAGCTCCGAGGTGAGCACGAGCACGCGTTCGCCGGCGCCGCGCAGGGCGTGGGCGTGACCGAGGGTCCGCCAGACGGCGTCGGCCGAGTTGAGCCCGCCCCGGTAGCGGGCGAACGGTCCGCCGATCAGCACGACCCACCGCCCGCCGGCCCGGTCGTGGACGACGTACGGCGCCGTGACGCCGACGCCCTTGATGCGCACGTTCGGTCCGTCGATCTGTTCGAAGCCGGCCGCCTCCAGCACCTGCTGGACTCGCTCCTTCGAGCCGGCTTGTCGTTCCTCGATCAGCTCGATCGGATGCCCTTCGTCCGCGAGCCGGGCGGCGGCGAGTTCGAGGTAGCCGGGGTCGAGGTCGTAGCCGACGTAGCGGCGACGGAGTCGGGACGCGGCGACCAGCGTCGAACCGCTCCCGACGAACGGGTCGAGCACGAGGTCGTCCTCGAACGTGTACAGCTCGATCAGCTTCTCGGGCAGCTCGACCGGGAACGGCGCCGGATGCCCGACGCGCTTGGCCGATTCGGTGGGTGTCTGCCACACGTCGAGGGTGAGGGCCATGAAGTCCTCGGTGCTGATCGTCGAACGGTGCGGCAGATCGCGCCGGGAACGTTCGTCGGCCGACAGTGCACGTTGGAACCGTCCCTTGCTCGCGATCACGATCCGTTCGGTGACGTCGCGGAGTACCGGGTTGGTCGCCGTTCGGAACGACCCCCATGCGCAGCTGCCGCTGGCGCCCGCACCCTTCTGCCACACGATCTCGCCGCGCAGCAGCAGGCCGAGGCGGTCCTGCAGGATGTGGATCACGTCGGCGGCGAGCGACCGGTACGGCTTGCGACCGAGGTTGGCGACGTTGACGGCGATGCGGCCGCCCGGCTCGAGGACGCGGACGCACTCGGCGAAGACGTCGTGGAGCAGCTCGAGATACTCGAGGTACGACGACGGGACCCCGTCACGTTCCAGTTCCTCCTCGTACTGCTTGCCCGCGAAGTACGGCGGCGACGTGACCACGAGGGCGACCGAACCGTCGGCCACGGTGTGCATGTCGCGAGCGTCGCCGCACACGAGCGGCTCGTCGATCGGTGCCGGGTCGAGCACCGTGTCGTCGTCGTCGAGCACGGGGGCGTCGAACCGCCCGTAGAACCCGGAGGCGTCGTGCGACTCGCGCTTGGAGACGCCGAAGTTCGACGTCGTCGTGGCACGCCGATGACCGTCGTCGGTCGCGCGAGGGGCGCGCGCGGGGACGCTCGATTCGGCCATCCGTTCAGACTACGCGGCCGATCGCGCGCTCCGCGCGATGGTCGACGACGTCGGCGCTTCGGTCGCGCGAAGGCGTCGATCGGGAGTTCAGTCGGGTACGAACGCGATCAGATCGTCCGGTTCGCCGAGCGCCGTCAGGCTGATCGGCTCGCCGACGGCGAAGTCGTCGTCGACGACCAGGAGATCGGTTTCGCCGTCGAGGACGCGCACGATCGATGCGCCGTCCGGTCCGAGCACGACGCGGTCGTACTCGCCGATCGACGCCGTGCCCTCGGGACCGATCAGGACGGCCTCGGCGGTGACGTGGCCGAGTACGCGGCACCCGTCGGCCGACACGCCGGCGAGTTCGACGACGTCGGCCAGGTCGGCGAGCTGCTCGCCCGACTCGAGATCGATGATCGAGTGGTAGCCGCCGGGTCCGCCGACCGGGAAACACGTCCAGGTGGGGTCGGGCGGGGTCGGGTCGACCGCCGTCGAGAACGTCGTGGTGAACAGGGTGCGACCGTCGAGGTCGACCACCGCGACGAACGTCGCCCCGCCGACGGCCAGACGTTCCCCGCCCGCCGTCGGTGCCACCCATTCGATCGCCGCGCCGGCCGGCACCGCCACGGTGCCGAGACGCTCGGCGCTGTCGTCGCCGGACTCGATGCGGTACACCGCGCCGCCGACGGCGACCATCGTCAGCCGGTCGTCGTGGAGGATCCCGATGCTGCCGGCCGGGATGTCGGTCGGAACGGTCGCCTCGGTCGTGCGGTCGAGGGCCACCAACGACACGTCTGCCTGGAGTCCGACCGTCTGACTGGTGGCGACGAGGTCGTCGCCGACGGCGATCGGCTGGTCGGCGAGGAAGATCGGCTCGTCGCCGTCGGGTCGGACGACGATCGTCTGGAAGTTGGCAGCGTCGGCGATCGCGAACATCGAGCCGTCCTCGTTCGCCCGCAGGGTCGCCACGAACATCTTCGGATCGATCGGCGACGAGGCGAGCGCGAGCGAACCGATGTCGGTGACCGACCGGTTCGTCAGGTCGACCAGGCTGACGTCGCCACCGGTCGGGGTGCCGGTCGCGAGGAACGTCGCACCGTCGGTCCGGATCGTCGTGATCTCGGCCGCCGACGGGAGGTCGACCACGAGTGGTTCCGTCTCGTCGCCGCGTTCGGGCAGCACCGTCAAGCTGCGGCTGTTGGCGAGCGCCAGGACGCCGTCGCCGGCGTACAGCGATCCGGTTCGGCCGTGGTCGGTCGATTCGCCGATCACCTGGCCGTCCGCGTCGACGTAGGTGACGTCGCCGGTGCCGCGATCGACCAGTGCGATCGAGTCCCACCCGGCGGTCGTGCGGTCGATGCCCGACTCGCCACCGCCGAACCATCGCCAGCCGACGACGGCGGCGGCGAAGACGATCGTGACGATGCCCGTTCCGACGAGCATCCGGCGCGCGGCGTAGTTGGGTGGTTTCGGGATGGCGCGCCGTCGGCCCGGCCGGTCGGCGCCGTCCGCTGGGGTGCTCGATGGCCCGTCCGACACGCCATCGAACGGTAGCAATGCTGCGAGGGATATGGTGCGGTTCGTGGAGTTCGTGTGCCCCCGCTGTTCGTCGACCGTCGAGGCCCGCTACTACGGACCGTGCTCGACGTGCCGTGACCAGCTGCGCGACGCCTTCCGCAGCGAGGGTCGTGTGGTCGAGCTGGCCGAGTACGAACCGAAGATGAACGTCACCCCCAACGCCGTCGCCCTCAAAGACGACTGACGCGCACGACTGCGGGCGGCGACGTTCGGGTCAGCGCTTGGTGCGGTAGCGGGTGATGTTGTCCTCGCCGACCTGCTCGCGGAACTCGGGGTCGTCGATGCCGAGGCCTTCCTCGGGTGCGAGGCACAGCACGCCGAGCTTGCCTTCGGCTTCGTTGCGGTGCACGGCGAGCGAGGCGGCGCCGACATGGTCGAGGTCGTACACGTCGCTCATGATCGGGTGGATCCGGCCCTGGCTGATGAGCTTGTTGGCGGCCCACGCCTCTTCGTAGTTGGCGAAGTGCGACGACAGCAGTCGCTTGAGCTTCATCCAGAAGTGGCGGTTGTCGAACTCGACCATGTAGCCGGACGTGGCGGCGCAGGTGACGACGGTGCCACCGCGCTTCACCGCGAAGATCGAGGCGCCCATGGTCGAACGACCGGGGTGCTCGAACACGATGTCGGGGTCCTCGCCGATCAGCTCACGGATCTTCTTGCCGAACCGGCGCCATTCGGATTCGTCCTGGGTGTGCTCGTCCGACCAGAACTGGTAGCCCTCGGCCCGACGGTCGATGACCGCCTCGCAGCCCATGTCGTTGAGCAGCTGGGCGCGTTCGGGCGACGAGACGACGCCGATCGGGGTGCCGCCACCGTTGAGCACGTACTGGATCGCGTAGCCGCCGATGCCGCCGGTGGCGCCCCACACGAGCACGTTGTCGCCCTGCTTCATGTTGGCGCCGTTGTGGCTGACCAGCATGCGGTACGACGTCGAGTTGCACAGTGCGTTGACGGCGGCCTCCTCCCAGGTGAGGTGGGCCGGCTTCGGCATGAGCTGGTTCGCCTTGACGACCGAGAGGTCGGCGAGGCCACCGAAGTTGGTCTCGAAGCCCCAGATGCGCTGGTTGGCGGCGAGCATCGAGTCGTCGTGGGCCGAGTGGTCCTGGTCGTCGACGTGGTTGCAGTGCACGGTGACCCGGTCGCCCGGCTTCCAGTTGCGGACCGCGGAGCCGACCTGCAGCACGACGCCCGAGGCGTCGGAGCCCATGATGTGGTACGGCTGTGCGTGGCGCGCCGCCCACTCCGACTCACGGGCGAGTCGGTCGAGGAACCCGAACGTCGGGAGCGGCTCGAAGATCGACGTCCAGACGGTGTTGAAGTTGATCGAGCTCGCCATGACGGCGATGTACACCTCGTCGGGCGCCAGCTCGGGTGTGGCGACCTCGTCGATGTGGATCGACTTGGTCGGGTCCTTCTCGGACGACTCGACCCCTTCGAACATGTCGACCTCGTCTCGCTTGACGAAGGCGGCGCGGTACGACTCGGGGATCGTGAGGTTGGCCAGGTCGTCGCCGGACGCACCGGCCTGGATGGCTTCGAGGATGTGCTGCATGTCGCTGGAGCTCCGTGGGGAGAAGATCCGGCCGCCGGGTGAACGCCGACCGTCAGGGGCTAACGAGGATTAGCCGAACTGTAGCGCGTCGTGGCTAATGAGTGTTAGCCGAACGGCGCGATTCCGCGTAACGTGTCCGACGATGTCCCTCGGAGAACGATCCACCGGCGGTCGCACCCACGTGCCGAGCGCCGCCGAACGGCGCGGTGGTGCCGGAGCGCCCACCGACCGACCCTCCGATCGGCACGGCGAGATCCTCGACGCCGCGCTCGAGCTGTTCGCGACGATCGGCTACCGGGCGACCACCATGTCGCAGATCGGCGACCGCATCGGCATCCGCGGCCCGAGCCTCTACAAGCACGTGCACTCCAAGCAGGAGATGCTCGTCGAGATCATGACGGGGATGATGGAGGAGCTGCTGCGACGCCAGCGCGCCGCACTCGACGCCGGCGGCGACGTGCGCGAGCGGCTCGAACGCATCACCGCCGTCCACGTCCAGTACCACGCCGAGCACCGGTACGAGGCGTTCGTCGGGCACCGCGAGATCGACAGCCTCGAGGAGCCCGAGCGCAGCCGGATCCTCGACCTGCGACGCGAGTACGAGTCGCGCTTTCGCGAACTCGTCCAGGAAGGACGCGAGCAGGACGTGTTCGGTGCGTCGTCCGACCGGTGGGCGTCCTACGCCATCCTCGACATGGGCATCGGTGTGTCGGCCTGGTACAACCCGGGCGGCTCGGTGGCACCCGACGAACTCGCCGCGACCTACGCCGGGTTCGCCGTGCGGATGCTCGGTGCGGGCGGCGAGCCGTTCGTCAGAGAACGTCGCGGAGCTTGAGCCGCCGGCCGGTGCGCACGATCGCCCGGCGGAACACGACGGCGCCGATGCGGGCAGCGGCGTACACGGCCGCGTAGAGCAGGATCGCCGAGACCGTGTACTCGACGACCGATCCGGCCCCGACCGCGACCCGGTACGGCACCACCATCGGCGACGTGAGCGGGAAGTAGGCGAGCACGGTCCCGACCGGCGAGTCGCCGGCCGACAGCGCGGCGAGGTAGCCGACCACGAGGATCATCGTCAGCGGGACGACGACCGAACCGGCCTCCTCCTGACGCGACACGAGCGAACCCATCGCGCCGGCGAGGGTGAGGAACAGGGCGAGGCCGCCCACGAACCAGATCGACGACGCCAGCAGCGTCTGCTCGAGCCCCGACGGCAGGTCGCCGCCCGTCGCGAGCTTCACCACCACCGGCGTCGCGGCAGCCGTCAGCGTGATCAGCCCGATGCAGCCCACCCCGATCACCTTGCCGAACAGCAACGACCGCGGCGGCACGATCGCCAACAGGACCTCGCTCACCCGGTTCGCCTTCTCGACGGCGACGCCACTCGCCACCTGCGACGTCAGGATCACCGTCAGCAGGTACAGCACCATGCTGACGAGGAACGCCGATGCCTGCTTGGCGCCCCGCTCGGCGTCGACCGGTTCGATCGCAGGCCCGGCCGCGGCGAACGCGTCACGGACCTCGGCCGGGTCGATGCCGGCGTCGGCCAGCCGGTCGGCCACGACACGGTCGGCGACCACCCCGGCGACGAGGTCGACCAGCGCGGAACGCTCGTCTTCGACCACCAACACGGGCCGGGGCGCGATCACGACACCGACGTCGACCTCCTCGGCGGCGATCGCGTCGGTGATGTCGGTGCGATCGGCGCCGAACGACACCTCGAGTGTCGGGTCGTCGACCGCCTCCAACGCCGCCGCGAGGTCGAGGTCGTCGATGCCGACGATCATCACACGGTCGTTGTCGTCGCCGTCGGGGAGCACCTCCGGCAACACCACGAGGGTGAGCGAGCCCAGGAACGTCAGCAGCACCAACGCCCAGATCCCCTTGCGACGGGCGGCTTCGCGCACCTCGCGTTCGATCACGAGCCGTGTCGTCCGGGCGCTCATCGCTCGCCCTCGGCCGACGCCGTCGGCTCGACCGGATCGTCGGGTGGGTCGACGGTCGAACGGCCCGTCGCCGCCAGGAACAGCTCGGACAGCGTCGGGGCCTCGACGCCGAAGTCGGTGACGGTGGCGCGTCGTCGCACGGTGTCGAGCACGTCGCCGGCGTCGGTACCGGGCGGCAACAGCAGGCGCGAGCCGCGCGCCGACCGTTCGATCCGGTCGACGCCGACGTCGGTGACCCAGTGGTCGTCGACCGCCGTGTCGACCCGGAGGTACCGATCGGTCGACGCGGCGCGCAGCTCGGTCAGGCGACCGCGCAGCACGACCTCGCCCCGATCGATCATGACGATCGACTCGCACAGGTCTTCGACGAGGTCGAGCTGATGGCTCGAGAACACGAGGTGGCCGCCGCCGTCGACGTGGCGCCGGATGACGTCGGACAGGAACTCGACCGCTGTGGGGTCGAGCCCGGCGAACGGTTCGTCGAGAACGAGGAGGTCGGGTGAGTGCACCATCGCGACCGCCAACTGCACTCGCTGCGACATGCCACCGGACAGGTCTCGGATCGGGTCGTTCGAACGATCGGAGAGCCCGAGCCGCTCGAGCAGGTCGTCGGCCCGTTCGCCGGCGTCGCGGCGGTCGATGCCGTAGAGCCGGGCGATCCACACGAGATGGTCGTGGACGCGCATCTCCCGGTACAACCCGCGCTCTTGGGGCATGTACCCCCACCGCCGACGATCGTCGGGGTCGACGGGACGGCCGTTCCACTCGATCGCGCCGGCGTCGGGGTCGAGCACCCCGAACACGATGCGCATCAGTGTCGTCTTGCCGGCGCCGTTCGGTCCGAGCAGGCCGACGATGGTGCCCGGCGGCACGTCGACGTCGACGCCGTCGAGCACTCGCCGTCGTTCGAACGCCTGGACGATCCCGCGTACAGCCAAGGTCACGGGCTCACCCTGCCAGCATTTCGTGGTCGATCCGACCCGACCGGCCGGAACGTTCGAGTCGATCGGGCTTGCTACCGCGCGGTAACCTCCGGTCATGTCTGGTTCCGTCATCGTCGCCGGCGCTCGCACCCCGATCGGGAAGATGTCGGGCGCCCTCTCCTCACTCTCGGCCGCCGAACTCGGCGGCCACGCGATCGCCGCGGCCCTCGACCGTGCCGGCGTCGGCCCCGACCAGGTCGATCACGTCATCATGGGTCAGGTGCTCATGGCCGGCCAGGGCCAGGTGCCCGCCCGACAGGCCGCCGTCAACGCCGGCATCCCGATGCGGGTCCCGTCGGTGAACGTCAACAAGGTGTGTCTGTCGGGCCTCAACTCGATCTACCTGGCGCACCAGATGATCGCGTCGGGTGACGCCGACATCGTCGTCGCCGGTGGCATGGAGTCGATGACCAACGCGCCGTACCTCGCACGTGGCGCCCGTGGCGGTTTCCGGTACGGCAACGTCGAACTCGAGGACGCCATCATCCGAGACGGGCTGTGGTGTGCGTTCGACGCCTGCCTCATGGGCACCGCCACCGACGGGTACAGCGCCGGGATCTCCCGCCAGCAGATGGACGAAGTCGCCGCAGCGTCGCACGAACGCGCCGCCACCGCCACCAAGGACGGTGTGCTCGCCGACGAGATCGCCCCGATCTCGATCCCGCAGCGCAAGGGCGACCCGGTGCTCGTCGAGCACGACGAGGGCGTGCGACCCGGCACCACCGCCGACAGCCTCGGCAAGCTCCGGCCGGCGTTCGTCGACGACGGCACCATCACCGCCGGCAACGCCTCGCAGATCTCCGACGGCGGCTCCGCCGTGGTGATGATGTCGCCGCGCGCGGCGGCCGAGTGCGGCGTCGAACCGCTCGGTGAGGTCGTCAGCTACGGCATGGTCGCCGGACCCGACAACCCGTCGCTCAACCTGCAGCCCGCCAACGCCATCCGAGCGGCGCTCGCCAAGACCGACCTGTCGGTCGACGACATCGGCGTGTTCGAACTCAACGAGGCCTTCGCCGCCGTCGGCATCGCGTCGGCCGACGACCTGGGGATCTCGCTCGACGACGTCAACGTCAACGGTGGTGCGATCGCCCTCGGCCACCCGATCGGCATGAGCGGCAACCGGCTCGCCTTGACCCTGCTCCACGAGCTCCGCCGCCGGGGCGGCGGCATCGG
>JBPEWX010000690.1:0-1735 GCA_052032235.1 Ilumatobacter sp.
GCAGTGCCCGGACCGACGGTCCCGGGCGACGCAACGGATCCGACACCGTTCGTCGCGTAGGGGATCCGGGGTCTGGGACGATGGAGGGGGTGGTGAGCGACACGGCGAGCGATCGGGGGCACGAGGCCCGGCGACGACTGGTGGAGCTGTACGACGACGCCGTCGGCGAGGTGTACGGCTATCTCGCTCGGCGATGCGAGTCGCCCGCCGTCGCCGAGGAACTCACCGCCGAGACGTTCCTCGCTGCCGCCGACGCCGTCGTCCGCCGCCCACCGCCCGATCTCACCGTCGCCTGGCTGATCGGGATCGCCCGCCACAAGCTGGCCGATCACTGGCGACGCCGCGAACGCGAGCAGCGTCTCCTCGTCGCCGTCGACGCACAACCCGACGACACGTCCGACGTCTGGGACGTCGAACTCGACCGCATCACCGCCCACGACGTGTTGGCCGAGTTGGGTCCGCACCATCGCGGCGCCCTGACCCTGCGCTACGTCGACGGCCTGCCGGTGCGGGAGGTCGCGGCCCACCTCGGTCGCACCGAGAAGGCGACCGAGGTGCTCCTGGTCAGGGCGCGAGCGGCGTTTCGAACCGCCTACGAATCCCGACCGACCGGAGGGGTGACGCCATGAGCAACGACCCGTTCGACGTCCTCGGGGCCCACGGCGGCGACGCGCCCACCCCGGACGACGGGTTCGTCACCCGCCTCCGCGCCCGACTCGTCACCGCCCTCGACCTCGAACACGACAACGACCGGCGACGCATCGATCTGCCCGAGAGGAAGCCCACCATGAGCACGAACCGGACATCCATCACCACGGCGACCGTCGTGCCCTATCTCTGCGCCCACGACGCAGCCGCAGCCCTGCGCTTCTACGCCGACGCGTTCGACGCGTCCGAGGTGATGCGGGTGGAGGGCGACGACGGCCGGCTCGGTCACGCCGAGTTCGTGATCGGCGGCACCTCGTTCTACCTGTCGGACGAGTACCCGGAGATGGGCGTCGTGTCGCCGCGCACGCTGGGCGGCACCACCGTGTCGCTGCACCTCACCGTGACCGACGTCGACGATGCATTCACCCGGGCCGTCGACGCCGGTGCCACTTCAGTGACGGAACCCGCCGATCAACCGCACGGCTCACGACACGGCACCCTCGTCGATCCGTTCGGTCACCGGTGGATGCTGTCGCAGACGATCGAGGACGTCGACGTCGCGACGTATCGCGACCGCGCCGCGGACGACGGATTCACGGTGACGGCGCCGACAGCCCCACCGGTCGGCCAGATCTGGGCGGCGATGCCCTACGCCGACGCCCCCGCCGGCATCCGGTTCCTCACCGACGTGCTCGGGTTCGAGGAGCAGATCGTGGTCCCGAACGAGGACGATCCGACGGTGATCGAACACAGCCAACTCCGGTGGCCCGAGGGCGGGATCCTGCAGGCGGCCACCGCGAACCGGCCGGGCAACCCGTACTCCCGGCGCCCGACCGGGAGCGAGTCGCTCTACATCGTGACCGCCGACCCCGAAGCGGTGTGGCGACGATGCCAGGACGCCGGGGTCGAGGTGGTCGACCCGCCACGCGTGCCCGAGTACGCCCCCGACACCATGGTCTTCTCGATCCGAGACCCCGAAGGCAACATCTTCAGCATCGGCTCCTACGCCGGCGAGTGACGCTCGACGACGGAACGCAGCGACGAACGGGGTCGGATACGTTTCGTCGCTCGACGGGCTGCGAGCCTT
>JBPEWX010000691.1:0-5894 GCA_052032235.1 Ilumatobacter sp.
GGTTCGCGAGCCGCGACGTCGGCGATCTGTCGGGCGGCGAGGCGAAACGCGTCGCCGTCGCTCGGTCGCTGGCACCGCAGCCGAAGGTGCTGCTCCTCGACGAGCCGCTGACCGGCCTCGACCGGGAACTCCACGATCGCCTCATGGTGGACGTTGCCGGGATCCTGCGACAGGTCGGCACGACAGCGGTCTGGGTCACCCACGACGCCGACGAGGCTGCAGCGGTCGCCGACCGCACCGTCCACCTCGGCGACCTGTGAACGGGCATACTCCCGGTGTGAGGATCGTCGAGCTGACCGCGTGGGACACCCATCCGCTGCGGCGATCGGTGTTGCGAGACGGGACCCGGAGCGATCAGGTGGTGTTCGACGGTGACGACGAGTCGACGACGTTCCACCTCGGTGTGCACGACGGCGACGCACTGATCGCGATCTCGACCTGGATGGCCCGTCGGTACCCCGACTTGCCGGCACTCGCCGGCTATCAACTGCGGGGCATGGCGATCGACCCGGCACATCGCGGCACCGGGGTCGGCGCTGCCCTCCTCGACGGCGGCATCGACCGATGCCGCTCCCAGGCAGCCGACGTGGTGTGGGCACGAGCCCGCATCGCCGCGCTGGGTTTCTACGAGCGACACGGGTTCGAGACCAAGGGGCCGGAGTACACCGACCTCACCACCGGCCTCCCCCACATCGACATCGTCCGGCACGTGTAGCTGCGCCCGCCGGCGCCACGGTGCATCTCCGGAGGGCCTCGTTTTCGTACCATCCGTTCGTGCGCCGTCGTGACCAGGTCTCCATCATCGGCATCGTCGCCAGCATCGTGATCGGTGTGCTGGTCGCCCTCGCCGGCAGTTCCGGCAGCGTCGAGGTCGGCTCGTTCCCCGTCTTCGCGATCTGTGCCGCGTTGGCGTACCTCATCAACTGGATCGTGTTCGTCCCGTCGAACGCCGCCCAGACCGAGGCGTACTACGACCTGACCGGCAGCATCACCTACGTCAGCGTCGTCGCCGCTGCCGTCGTGCTGAGCGACGATCTCGATGCTCGCGCCTGGATCGCCGCGATCCTCGTCGCCGTCTGGGCCGGCCGGCTCGGCAGCTTCCTGTTCCGTCGTGTCAAGCGCGACGGACGCGACGGCCGGTTCGACGCGATCAAGACGAACCCGCTCCGATTCTTCATGACCTGGACGCTGCAGGGGCTCTGGGTGCTCTTCACCGCCGCCTGCGCCCTAGCGATCATCACCGCTGCCGACCGCAAGGAGCTCGAGTGGGTCGGCGCCGTCGGCATCGCCCTCTGGGCGGTCGGCTTCGTGATCGAGGTCGTCGCCGACCAACAGAAGTCGGCGTTCAAGCGCGACCCGGCCAACGAGGGCCGCTTCATCACCTCCGGACTCTGGTCGTGGTCGCGGCACCCCAACTACTTCGGTGAGATCACCCTCTGGGTCGGCATGGCAGTGCTCGCACTCCCGATCCTGTCGGGCTGGCGTTGGGTGATGCTGATCTCTCCCGTGTTCGTGGTGGTGCTGCTCACCCGCATCAGCGGTGTCCCGCTGCTCGAAGCTCGTGGCGCCAAGCGCTGGGGCGACGACCCCGACTATCGGGCCTACGTGGAACGCACGTCGGTGCTCGTGCCCCTCCCGCCCCGAGACTGAACGCTGCAGGTCGGGGTAGCGTCGCCGCATGAGGGAGATCGAGACCGACGTGGCGGATCTGGCGGCGGCGCACGCCGGGCTGGTGACCCACCTGCGCACGCTGGAGCCGCTCGACCCGGCGACGCCGTCGGCGCTCCCCGACTGGTCGGTCGGGCACGTACTCACCCATCTCGCCCGCAACGCCGACAGCATCCTGTCGATGCTCGACGGGAACCCGCAGTATCCGCACGGTCGCGACGGGCGCAACGCCGACATCGAAGCCGGCGCCGATCGGCGATGGGACGAGCTCGTCGACGACGTCGAACGGAGCGCTGCCGCGGTCGACGAGGCACTGGCGTCGGTCGACGACTGGTCGGGCACGGTCGACACGATCGCCGCGGCTCGCCCGAAGGAGATGCTGCCGTTCCTCCGCCAACGTGAGGTCGAGGTGCACCGGGCCGACCTCGGCCTCGGCTACGGGTTCGACGACTTCCCGAGCCGCTACGTGCGCAAGGAACTCCGGGCGATGGAGATGCTCTGGCGGGCCGGAAAGCCGATGGGGCTCACACCACTGCCCGAGGCCGCGCTACGAACTCCGCCACCGCAACGGCTGGCCTGGATGATGGGCCGCTCAGAGATCGACGGACTCGGCCCGGCGAACATCTGGTGGCGACGCGCCGACCCGGTCGGCAACCCTGCCGCGACGTGGCAGGCTGAGGGCATGCAACAGACGATGCAGCTGGGAATGGTCGGACTCGGGCGCATGGGGGCCAATATGGTCCGCCGCCTGATGGCCGCCGGCCACGAGTGTGTGGTGCACGACGTGAACGACGCCGCCGTCGACGAGATGGCCGCCGAAGGCGCCACACCCGCCCACTCGCTCGAGGCGCTGGTCGCAGCACTCGAACCGCCCCGCAACATCTGGGTGATGATCCCGGCCGCGTACGTCGGCAGCACGGTCGACCGGCTCGCCCCTCTGCTGTCGCCCGACGACACGATCATCGACGGCGGCAACTCCTGGTATCGCCACGACGTCGATCGCAGCGAGGCGCTGCGCGACCGGCGACTCCACTATCTCGACGTCGGCACGAGCGGCGGTATCCACGGCCTCGAACGCGGCTATTGCCTGATGATCGGCGGCGACACCGACGCCGTCGAACGGCTCGCCCCGATCTTCTCCACGCTCGCCCCGGGCGTCGACGCTGCCGAACGGACACCCGGCCGCGAGGGCGACCCGAGCCCGGCCGAGCAAGGCTGGTTGCACTGCGGACCGTCGGGTGCCGGTCACTTCGTGAAGATGGTGCACAACGGCATCGAGTACGGCCTGATGCAGGCGTACGCCGAGGGTTTCAACGTTCTCGCCAAGGCGAACATCGGCGCCGTCGATCATGCTGCCGACGCCGAGACAGCGCCACTCGACGACGCCAAGTACTACCAATACGACATCGACCTGTCGTCGGTCAGCGAGGTCTGGCGACGGGGATCGGTGATCACGAGCTGGCTCCTCGACCTGACCGCCGAGGCGTACCTGGCCGACCCCCGACTCGACGAGTACGCCGGCCACGTGAGCGACTCGGGTGAGGGGCGGTGGACGTTGCACGCGGCGATCGACGAGGGCGTGCCCGTGCCGGCCCTGTCGGCGGCGCTGTACGCCCGGTTCGAGTCGCGAGGTCGAGCCGACGACGCCAACAAGGTGCTGTCGGCAATGCGTGCCGGCTTCGGTGGCCACCACGAACGGAAGGACTCGACCCGATGACGATGCCGCTCTCCACCCAGCCCGCAGCGGACGCCCTCGTCCTCTTCGGTGCCACCGGCGACCTCGCCAAGCGCAAGCTGTTCCCGGCGCTCTACCACCTCGAACGCACCGGGGTGCTCGACGTGCCGGTCATCGGGGTCGCCCGCTCCGACTGGACCGACGACGGGTTCCGCGAACACGCCCGGGATGCGATCGTCGCCGCCGAGGCCCACGCCGACGCCGCCGTGATCGATCCGCTGAAGGACCGGATGGATCTCATCCAAGGCGACTACGCCGATCAGGCCACCTGGAACGAGCTGCGCGACACCCTCGACCGGCACGGTTCGAAGAACGCCGTCTACTACATGGCGATCCCGCCGTCGATGTTCCCCGAGGTCGCTCGTCGTCTTGCGTCCGTCGGGCTCAACGAACGCGGCCGCATCGTGGTCGAGAAGCCGTTCGGGCGTGACTTCGCCTCGGCGTGCGAACTCAATCAGACGCTGGCATCGGTGTTCCCCGAAGAGCGCATCTTCCGCATCGACCACTACCTCGGCAAGGAGTCGGTCGAAGACCTGCTGGTCTTCCGATTCTCGAACACCCTGCTCGAACCGGTCTGGAACCGGCGCTATGTCCGCAGTGTTCAGGTGACGATGTCGGAGACGATCGGCGTCGAAGGGCGAGGGTCGTTCTACGACGGGGTCGGTGCCATCCGAGACGTGCTGCAGAACCACCTCTTGCAGGTCGTCGCGCTGTTGGCGATGGAACCGCCGGCCGGTTCCGACAGCCAGTTCCTCCAGGACGAGAAGGCCAAGGTGCTCGCCGCGATGCGAGCGATCGACCCCGCACAGGTGGTGCGTGGCCAGTACGTCGGCTACCGCGACGAGCCGGGCGTCGAGACCGACTCGACCGTCGAGACGTACGTGGCCGCCCGACTCGAGATCGACTCGTGGCGCTGGGCAGGCGTGCCGTGGTTCGTGCGCGTCGGGAAGGGGCTGACCGAGGCCGCGACCGAAGCAGTGATCGAGTTCCAGCCACCGCCGCGGCTGTTGTTCGACGAGGCCGGCGGTCCGCCGCCGGGACGCAACCTGGTCCGGCTCCGTCTCGGCAGCCATGACGGCGTGACCTTCACGCTCCAGGCCAAGACCCCGGGCCCGCACCTCGACAGCCAGGACGTCGACATCGCCGTCGACTTCGCCGCGGCGCTCGGCGAGCGCTCGTCGGCCTACGAGCGGCTGCTCGGCGACGCGATCCAGGGCTCGAACCGGCGGTTCGCCCGCCAGGACGTGGTCGAGGAGACGTGGCGGGTCGTGCAGCCGCTGCTCGACGAACCCGGCCCCGTGCACCCGTATTTCCGCGGCTCGTGGGGCCCGGCCGAAGCCGACCGCCTCCTCGCCGACGGCGACCACTGGTACATGCCGAGCTAGGGGTCGGCGACGTTTCGTCGCCGACCCGCGGCGGCCACCCGCCGCCTTCCGACGAACGGAGCCGACCCTGATCAGCAGGCGGCGCGGACGGCGGGGTACGGGTTGACGGCCGAACCGCCACCCGGGTGGATCTCGAAGTGGAGGTGCGGGACACCGGCGTTGCCGGTCGCACCGACGTAGCCGATGACCTCGCCCTTCGACACCGAACGGCTCGAGCCCTCCCACGCGCTGAGGTGGGCGTAGTAGTAGCTGTCGCCGTTGTTGCCGTAGAGCCACACCGCGTTGCCGCCGAGCCGGTTCGTCTTGAAGTTCACCCGGCCCGACGTGACCGCCACCAGCGGGGTGCCGGTGGCCGAGATCATGTCGACGCCTTTGTGGGTGCGTCCGCCCGAGCGCGGTGCACCCCAGGTATCGGCGAAGCCGGTCGCCCCGCGCACCGGACAGGCGATGCCGGACGAGACGGGCGCCGGTGCCGGAGCGGGTTCGGGTGCCGGAGCGGGTTCGGGTGCCGGAGCGGGAGCGGGAGCCGGCTCGTCCTCCCCGTCGTCGGAGCCTCCGGAACCACTCGAACCGTCGGCGTCCCCGCCGTTCGACCCACCGTTCGATCCGTCGTTCGACGACCCGGTGTCGCCGGCCGGAGCCTGGCCGGTGCCGCCACTCGCGGCCTGTGGCTGCGCTGCCGCGGCTGCCTCCGCCTGACGTTCTTGTTCGGCCTGCTCGGCCGCGAGCTGTTCGGCACGCTGCCGTTCGAGTTCGCGCTGCACGGCGACGTCCTGCAACCGCTGTTCCTCGATCTCCTGGAGTCGGACCACTTCGGCCTCGGCGGTCAGACGCAGCTGCTCGTACTCCTCGACCGCCGACAGCTGCTGGGCCCGCTGGCGTTCGAGGTCGGAGCGGGCGTCGTTGACCTCGTCGATCGCGGCATCGAAGTCGTCGACGCTCACGAGTGCGTCGCCGGTCGCCGTGCTGCTCAGGACGGCGGCTCGGGAGCTCGCCTGGACCTCGTCGAGCGGGGTCAGCAACGGATTGGAGGTCACGCCGCCGGAGACGAAGCGACGGACGGCGACGTCGGCGAGGCTGTCGCGCATGTCACCGACCTCGGCTTC
>JBPEWX010000692.1:0-2213 GCA_052032235.1 Ilumatobacter sp.
CTTGGCGGCCGCTTGCCGCTCGCTGACAGTCCGGTCCGTCGACCGTGACGACGACGGCGACGGCGTCAGTCGTCGAGCTTGAGGGCGGAGATGAACACGTCGCCGGGCACCTCGACGCGCCCGATCGCCTTCATCTTCTTCTTGCCCTCTTTCTGCTTCTCGAGCAGCTTGCGCTTGCGGGAGATGTCGCCGCCGTAGCACTTGGCGGTGACGTCCTTGCGCTTCGCCTTGACCGTCTCGCGCGAGATGACCTTGCCGCCGATGGCAGCCTGGATCGGCACGTCGAACATCTGGCGAGGGATGAGCTCTTTGAGCTTCTCGCACATGCGTCGGCCGTACGTCTCGGCCTTCTCCCGGTGGACGATGGTGGAGAACGCGTCGGCCGGTTCGCCGTTCAGGAGGATGTCGACCTTGACGAGGTGGGCGGCCTGGTAGCCGGTCAGTTCGTAGTCGAGCGAGGCGTAGCCCTGGGTGCGCGACTTCAGCTGGTCGAAGAAGTCGACGACGACCTCGGCGAGCGGGATCTCGTAGTCGAGTTCCACGCGCTCGGGCGACAGGTACTCCATCCGCTTCATCTCGCCGCGTCGGGTCTGGCACAGGTCCATCAGGGCGCCCGTGTACTCCTTGGGCGTGATGATGGAGACCTTGAAGACCGGCTCTTCGATGGTGTCGATCTTCTGGACGACGGGAAGCTCGGCCGGGTTGCTGACGACCGTGGTCTCACCGTCGGTCGACGTCACCCGGTACTCGACCGAGGGGGCGGTGGCGATGAGGGCGAGGCCGAACTCGCGCTCGAGGCGTTCCTTGACGATCTCCATGTGGAGCAGACCCAGGAAACCGCAGCGGAAGCCGAAGCCGAGCGCACCGGACGACTCGGGCGTGTAGCTGATCGAGGCGTCGTTGAGCTTGAGCTTGGCGAGGGCGTCGCGCAGGTCTTCGAAATCGTCGCCGTCGATCGGGAACAGGCCGGAGAACACCATCGGCTTGGGGTCCTGGTAGCCGGGCAGCGGCGTGTCGGCGCCCTTCGACATGGTGGTGACGGTCTCACCGGAGCGGGCGTCGCCGACGTCCTTGATGCCCGCGATCAGGTAGCCGACCTCGCCGGGGCCGAGCTGCTTCAGCGGCGTGGTGGCCGGGCGACGGGCGCCGATCTCGAGCGCCTCGTGATCGGCACCGGCCTGCATGAAGTGCAGCTTGTCGTTGGCGTTCATGACGCCGTTCACGACGCGAATCGACGAGACGACACCGCGGTACTGGTCGAACTGGGAGTCGAAGATGAGCGCCTGGAGCGGGGCGTCGGCGTCACCGGTGGGTGCCGGGATGCGGTCGATCACGGCGTCGAGCAGCTCGGGGACACCGGCGCCGGTCTTGGCCGAGATGCGCAGGATGTCTTCGGCGGCGATGCCGAGCACGTTCTCGAGTTCCATCGCGTAGCGATCGGGGTCGGCGGCCGGCAGGTCGATCTTGTTGAGGCAGGCGACGATCTCGAGGTCGTGTTCGAGGGCGAGATAGCAGTTGGCCAGGGTCTGGGCCTCGATGCCCTGGGCGGCGTCGACGACGAGGAGCACGCCCTCACACGCGGCCAACGAGCGACTGACCTCGTAGCCGAAGTCGACGTGGCCGGGAGTGTCGATGAGGTGGAAGGTGTGATCCTTCCACTCGACGCGGACGTTCTGCGCCTTGATGGTGATGCCGCGCTCGCGCTCGAGATCCATCGAGTCGAGGTACTGCTGCTTCATGTCGCGCGCCTGGACCGCGCCGGTCACCTCGAGGATGCGATCGGACAGCGTCGACTTGCCGTGGTCGATGTGAGCGATGATCGAGAAGTTGCGGATGCGGGCCAGATCCATGGAACCTCCCACGCTATCGCCGCCGCCGGTCGCCCTGTCGGGCCTCGACGGTCCAGGAGGGGTGCTCGACCGATCGCCGGGCGATCCGTCGGTCCTCTACGGTCGGCGCATGGTCGAGTTGCGCCCGATGTGCGCCGACGACGTCGCGCTGATCGAGAGGTGGGACGCCGATCCCGCCGTTCGTGCCGCCCTCGATGGCCCGGCGATGGACTGGTGGGATTGGGAAGCCGAGCTGAAGCGCGACGTGCCGTGGCGGGAGTTGCTGATCGCCGAGGACGACGGTCGGCCGATCGGGTTCGTCCAGCTCACCGACGCCCACGACGAGGAGACGCACTACGGGGGCGACGTCGAGCCGGGTACGTG
>JBPEWX010000693.1:0-5776 GCA_052032235.1 Ilumatobacter sp.
TCAGAGCAGTGCCGAGGCGATCCACAGGACCGACATGCCGGCGACGAGGGAGACGATCACGTTGCGGGTCCACCACGCCGACGTCGCGGCCGCGACCAGCGACAGTGCCTCGGGCCACGAGATGCTCGGACCCGTCCCCTCGCCGCCGGCAGCCAGGTTGAGCGCGAGCGCCGCCAGGACGGCCGGGCCGACGCTCTTCAACATCCGTTGGAGCGGGAGCGGGATCTCGCGGTCGGCGAGCCCGACGATCGCGATGGCTCGCATCCCGTAGGTGATCGCTCCCACGACGAGCGTGATGGCGAGCGCACTCCAGACGCTCATGCGGTCACCTCGACACGACGCACCGGCTTGTCGCCGTACCGGTACTCGGCGAAGGTGCCGGCAGCAACGCCGGCGATCGCACCGACGAGGATCCCGAGACGGTCCTGCATCCCGGCGGACGCGAGCGACACGGTGCCACCGACGAACGCCGCCGTTGCCTGGGGCAGCTTCTCGATCCCGATCAGCACGAGGCCCAGGAACATGATTGCCGGGGCGAACTCGAGCCGCCAGGAGTCGGGCACGATCGGGCCGACGAGCATCCCGAGGGCCACGGTGATCTGCCAGTTGAACCACAGGAAGAATCCGACCGACAGGTAGTACCGACGGAACTCTCCCGGTGGCCGATCGGTCTGGAGGAACGCCAGCGCGAAGGTCTGGTCGATGAGCACGTACGGACCCAGCCACTGCATCCAGCGCGGTTGACGCTGGAACGCCGGGGCCATCGCCGCGCTGTACATGACGTGGCGTGTGTTGATCACGAGACCGGCGACGATGACCGACCAGATCGACGCCGTACCGGCCAGCGTGACGACGGCCAGCTGTGCGGCGCCGGCGAAGATGATCGGGGAGGTGAGCCAACCGACGAGCATCGGCATCTCGCCCTCGGTGATCGCGAGGCCGACCACGAACCCGAACGGGATGGCGGGGATGAACAACGGGATCGCGTCGGCGACCGCCCGTCGGTCGATCCGACCCACGATCTGACCGGTCCAGCGCGATGACACGTGGGCGAGGGTACCGATGCCCACGGACCGACCGCCGGTGGGATTCGGGCCGTCGGGGGTGGCACGAGTACCAGGCGGGCGTCCTTCGGTACGCTCCCGACCGTGGAGCTGAACGGGACCTGGCGTGCGATGCGCGCCGACGACGACGCCCGACGCAATGCGATCGGGCTCGACGTCGACGACAGCGGCTGGGCCGAGCTCCAGGTGCCGGGCCACTGGCGGCACCACCCCGACTTCGCCGACAACGACGACCCGGTCCTGTACCGGCGACGATTCTCGATGGAGCGGCCCGACGACGGTCGCCGCCGTTGGATCACCCTCGACGGGGTCTTCTACCAGGCGGACGTGTTCCTCGACGGCGCCTACCTCGGCGACCCGGAGGGATATTTCTTCCCGCACTCGTTCGACGTGACGGCGCTGTCGCGGATCGACGAGGAGCACGTCGTCGCCGTCGAGGTGGCGTGCCCACCGCAACACGGCTACCGGGGGAAACGAACGATCACCGGCGTGTTCCAGCAGTGGGACGGCCTCGACCGCGACTGGAATCCGGGAGGGTTGTGGCGGCCCGTGCACGTCTACGACACCGGACCCGTTCGCGTCGACCGTTTCCGCGTCGTCTGCCGCGACGCCGACCAGATCCGCGCCCACGTGCTGCTCCAAGCACGACTCGACAGCGACACCGCGCGAGCGGTCACGCTCCGGACCCTGGTCGACGGCGAGATCGTCGCCGAGTCCGAGCGACGGGTCGCCAAGGGCAGCAACGACGTGAAGTGGGCGATCGACATCGCCGACCCACAGCTGTGGTGGCCACGAACACTCGGCGATCAGCCGCTGACGACGATCGCCGTCGAGGTCGAGGTCGACGGCACCTGCAGCGATCGCCGACATCGGCGGACCGGGCTCCGCCAGGTCGCCTGGAACGACTGGCGTTGCTCGGTCAACGGTGAGCGCCTGTTCCTCAAGGGCGCCAATCTCGCCCCGACCCGTGCGGCGCTCGCCGACGCAACGGTCGACGAGATGCGACGCGACATCGAGCTCGCGGTCGACGCCGGGCTCGACGCGCTGCGGGTGCACGGTCACATCGCGCCTCGACCGGTCTACGACGCGGCAGACGAACTCGGCATCCTCCTGTTGCAGGATTTCCCGCTGCAGTGGGGGTACGCGCGATCGGTCCGGGCACAAGCGGTGCACCAGGCCGAGGCAGCCGTCGACACGCTCGGGCACCACCCGTCGATCGTGCAGTGGAACGCGCACAACGACCCGGTCGCGGCCGGGGTCGGCATGGACGGCGACTCGACGCGTGCACGAATCCGCTACGTCGCCTCGCAGCAGTTGCCGTCGTGGAACAAGTCGGTCCTCGACCGATGGGTGAAGCGGACGATCGAGCAGGCCGACCCGACGCGGCTGGTGGTGCCGCACTCGGGTGTCCTCCCCCATCTGCCGCTGCTCGACGGCACCGACAGCCATTTCTACTTCGGGTGGTACCACGGCGACGTCCGCGACATCGACCGGCTGGCGAAAGCGGTGCCCAGGGTCGTTCGCTTCCTGTCGGAGTTCGGCGCCCAGGCCGTGCCCGAGACCGCCGACTTCATCGACACCGACGCGTGGCCCGACCTCGACTGGGACCGTCTGGCTCGACATCACGGTCTGCAGAAGTGGGTGTTCGACGAGCGGGTGCCACCGGCCGATTTCGCCACGTTCGATCAGTGGCGTCGGGCGACGCAGCGGTACCAGGCGGCGCTCCTCCGGCACCACATCGAGCTGTTGCGCCGCCTCAAGTACGCCCCCGCCGGCGGCTTCTGCCTGTTCTCGTTCAACGATCCCGCACCGGTGGTGTCCTGGAGCGTGCTCGATCACGAGCGCGTCCCCAAGGCGGGTTTCGCCGCCGTGCAGCGGGCGTGTGCCCCGGTCATCGTCGTCGCCGACCCACCGCCGGCGATCGTGACGCACGGTGAACGGCTGTCGCTCGACCTGCACGTCGTCAACGATCGGCGGGAGGCCATCGTCGGGGCGACGGTCGACGTCGAGGCGTCGTGGCCGGGCGGGTCGCGCCGTTGGCGGTTCGGTGGCGACGCCGACGCCGACGCCGTCGAGAAGGTGGGCACCATCGGCGTCGACGTCCCCGCCACCCTCGGCGCGCTCCGGCTCGCACTCCGCCTCACCGACACCGACGGCGAGATCGCCACCAACACCTACCGCAGCGCCATCACCACCCCCTAGGGGTCGGAGACGTTTCGTCGGTCCCGACGAACGGTGTCGGATCCGTTGCGTCGCTCGTCCACGTCGGGCGGCAGCAATGCGACGACGCAATGGATCCGACACCGTTCGTCCCGGCAGAACCGGTGATCGTCCACTCGGCCCAGCGGTCTAGCGTCACGCCGTGGGTTCGATCCGGGTCGATGCAGTGGGGTGGCGACTCCCGAGCGGCGACGAGCTGTTCCGGGACGTCTCGTTCTCCGTCGCGGCGGGCGAACGGGTTGCCCTCATCGGCGCCAACGGCGTCGGCAAGACCTCGCTGCTCCGCACCATCATCGGTGACGAGAAGCCGTCGGACGGCCGCGTCTCGATCGACGGTCGCCTCGGCGTGATGCGTCAGTTGGTCGGGATGGGCGACACGAGCGAGGGGGCGGCGACCGACGTCCGAGGACTCCTGCTGTCGATCGCGCCCGATCGGATCCAGGCCGCTGCGGCCCGCCTCGCACTCGCCGAGACCCGGCTCGCCGATCACCCGATGCAGTACGCCGACGCGCTCGCCGCCTGGGGTGACGCCGGCGGGTACGACGTCGAGGTCGACTGGGACGAAGCGTGTGGCCGGACACTCGGCGTCGACTTCCGGGACGTCGCCGATCGCCCGCTCCGCACGTTGAGCGGCGGCGAGCAGAAGCGGTTGGCACTCGAGTACCTCTTCCGGAGCGAGAACGACGTGCTCGTGCTCGACGAACCCGACAACTTCTTGGACGTGCCTGCGAAACGGTGGCTCGAACGAGAGTTGAACGCCACCAGGAAGGCCGTGCTGTTCGTCAGTCACGACCGCGAACTCCTGTCGGCGAGCGCCTCGAAGATCGTGACGATCGAGGCGTTCGGGTCGTGGACACACGGCGGCGGGTTCGACGGATACGCCGACGCCAAGCAGGCCCACGACGAGCAGCGGGCACGGGACGCGGCGCTGTTCGACCGTGAGCGGGAGCGGCTCGAGGAACTCGTCGCCGAGATGCGCCGACGCGCCAAGATCAGCGAGGTCTTCGCGCCCCGCCTGAAGGCGGCGGAGTCGAGACTGCGTCAGTTCCTCGAGAGCAACGAGCGCCCGCCGGACGTTCGCGACCAGCAGATCGACGTCCGGTTGCGCGGCGCACGCACCGGCAAGCGTGCGGTGATCATCGAGCAGCTCGAATTGTCGGGGCTGACCGATGCGTTCGACGCCGAGCTCTGGTACGGCGAGCGAGTCGCCGTCCTCGGTGGCAACGGGGCCGGCAAGAGCCACTTCTTGCGCCTGCTCGCAGGCGACGAGGTCGACCACGAGGGCTCGTGGCGGCTCGGCGCCAACGTGACACCCGGGCTGTTCCACCAGACCCACGAACACCCCGAGTGGGTCGGCCGGACGCCGGTCGAGATCCTCCACGACCACGACGTCGTGCTCGGCCCCGCCATGGGCATGTTGCGCCGCTACGAGATCCACGGCTGTGCCCACCAGCCGTTCGAGACGATGTCAGGTGGCCAGCAGGCCCGCTTCCAGATCCTGCTGCTCGAGATCTCGGGCGCGACCCTGCTGCTGCTCGACGAGCCGACCGACAACCTCGATCTGGTGTCGGCCGAAGCGCTCGAACACGGACTCGACCGATTCGACGGCACCGTGATCGCCGTCACCCACGACCGCTGGTTCCTGCGCGGCTTCGACCGCTACCTCGTCTTCGAGCCCGACTGCACCGTCACCGACCACGACACCCTCCCGGACCCCTGGCACTGACCCGACGAAAGGTGTCGGATTCGTTGCGTCGCTCGGTCACCTGGGGTGACAGCGATGCGGCGACGCAACGGATCCGACACCTTTCGTCGCCTGGGGTGACAGCGATGCGGCGACGCAACGGATCCGACACCTTTCGTCGTCACACCCCCGAGCGAGGATGGGGCGTATGACTCGGCGCTTGCGAAACGACTATCCCGGTGCGGTGCACCACGTGATGAACCGCGGTGTCGACCGCCGCGACGTGTTCTTCTCGGAGACAGACCGAGTCGATTTCGGGCGGCTCCTCGAGGTGGTCCATGCCCGCTACGGCATCGACGTGCTCGCCTACTGCCTGATGGGCAACCACTATCACCTGCTGGTCTGATCACAGCAGGGCGAGCTCGCTGCGGCGATGCAATACCTGGGCATCACCTACACGCGCCGAACGAACGACCGTGTCGGCCGCGACGGTCCGCTGTTCCGAGGGCGGTATCACGCCCTGCTCGTCACGACCGACCGCTACCTCCTCTGGGCGACTCGCTACATCCACCTCAACCCCCTCGATCTACCGTCGGTCCGGTCGGCCGACGCGTACCGCTGGTCGAGCTACCGCGCCTATCTCGGGTACCGCCGAGCGCCCGTGTTCCTGGAGATGTCGACCGTGCTCGGCGTCGCGGGCAGCCGAGGGGAGCTCGCCCGCCTGACCGGCGGGGACTCGGACGGTCTCGGGTCCTGGACCGCTGAGGACATCAGGCAGCTGATCACCTTTTCGATCCTCGACGAGGAG
>JBPEWX010000694.1:0-3157 GCA_052032235.1 Ilumatobacter sp.
CCAACCAGGGGCTGCCCCCGATCGACGGCGACCCGATCAGCGCCCTCACCGACGAGGCGTACCGCCGCATCATGTCGATCAACCTCGACGGCGTCGTGTACGGCGCACGGGCCGTCCTGCCCGGCATGACCGAGCGGGGCGGCGGCGACATCATCGCCACCGCATCGATGGCCGGCCTGTTCCCGATCTCGATGGACCCGGTCTACGGGCTCACCAAGCACGGCGTCGTCGGGTTCGTCCGCTCGCTCGGCAACTACTTCGAGACGGCCGAGAACGCCCCCGACATCTGCGTCAGCGCGCTCTGCCCGGCCTTCACCGACACGAACATCATCGGCGACGAACTCCGCGAGGTCCTCGACATGTTGGCGGTGCCCGTGATGCCCGTCGAGCACGTGTCCGGCGTCGTCATGCGGATGCTCGCCGAACGCAAACAGGGAAGCCAGTGGGCCGTCGAACCCGGCGCCGACCCGTACGTGTACGAGTGGCACGCGCCGAAGACGCTCGGGCAGCAGTCGTGAGCACCACCTCCACCGAACGTCTCTGGGACCCGTTCGATCCGGCGTTCCGCGCCGACCCGTATCCGTTCTACGACCGACTCCGCACCGAAGCGCCTGCCTACCGCGACCCGGGCGGTTCGGTGGTCGTCACCCGCTACAGCGACGTGTTCACGACGCTGCGGAGCAACCAGGTCAGCCGCGACGTCGAGAAGAACGCCGTGCTCGACACGTCCGACCCGGTCGCGGTCCGGCGACGCGAGCGGCGTCGCGGCAGCGCCAAGACGATCCTCAACCTCGATCCGCCCGACCACACCCGGCTCCGCCGGCTGGTGTCGAAAGCGTTCACACCACGAGCGATCGAGCAACTCCGGCCCCGCATCGAGACGATGGTCGACGCCCGACTCGACGCCGCCGCCGAGCGCGGCTCGATCGAGCTGATCGACGATCTGGCGTTCCCCGTGCCGTTCCAGGTCATCTCCGAACTGCTCGACATGCCGACCGACCGCGCCGACGAGCTGCGCGACTGGAGCCAAGTGCTCACCCAGGGCCTCGAGCCGACGTCGACCGTCGCCGACTTCGAGGCGAGCGACGCCGTGATCATGCAGCTCGTGCCGTACCTCATCGAGGTCATCGAGGACCGACGTCGCCATCCCGGTGACGACCTGCTGTCGGCGCTGCTCGCCGTGGAGGACGACGGCGACACCCTCAGCCACGAGGAACTGATCTCGTTCGTGATCCTGCTCTACGTGGCGGGTCACGAGACGACGGTGAACCTGATCGGCAACGGGATGTTGGCGCTGCTGCGCAACCGCGACCAGCTCGACCTGTGGCGCGACGATCCCTCGCTCGACGGGCCGGCCGTCGACGAGCTGCTGCGCTACGACGGGCCGGTGCAGCACACGGTGCGGGTGGCGATGGAGCCGGTCGTGTTCGAAGGCGCACACGGGGAAGACGTCGTCGTCGAGCCGCATCACACGATCCTCACGGTGCTCGGTGCGGCCAACCACGACCCGGCGATGTTCGACGATCCCCACCGGTTGTGGCTGGCGCGTCCGAACGCCGGCAAGCACACGGCGTTCTCGGCCGGGGTGCACTACTGCCTCGGCGCCTCGCTCGCGAAGCTCGAGGCGTCGGTCGCGATCACCCGGTTCATCCGTCGCTTCGACACGATCGAGTTGGCCGGCGACCCCC
Source organism: Ilumatobacter sp. (assembly GCA_052032235.1). Taxonomy (GTDB): domain Bacteria; phylum Actinomycetota; class Acidimicrobiia; order Acidimicrobiales; family Ilumatobacteraceae; genus Ilumatobacter. Next base: position 1,689 of record JBPEWX010000694.1, read on the forward strand.
ACTTCCGCGACCGCATCACCATCCGAGGCGTCGACCACCTCCCCCTCACCGTGAGGTAGCACCGACAGCACCAAACTTCGGGTCAGGTGTCAGAGGTGACGGCGAGGAACGAGCCGTTACCGGCGATCACCTGACCCGGGACGGGCGCGCGAACGGTTACGGCTGTTGCAGGAGCTGGACCAGCGAGCTGGTGTCCCAGCGGGAGCCGCCACGCTCGATGACGCGGCGGTAGAACTGGTCGACCAAGGCCGTCACCGGCAACTGCGCTCCGAGCCGGTCGCCTTCGGCCAGGGCGATCGCCAGGTCCTTCCGCATCCACTCGACGGCGAAACCGAAGTCGAACTCCCCTGCCGCCATCGTGCGTGCACGATTCTCCATCTGCCAGCTGCCGGCAGCACCCTTCGAGATGGTGTCGACCACCTCGTCGATGTCGAGCCCGGCCCGCTGCGCGAAGGCGATGCCCTCGGCCAGACCCTGGACGAGACCGGCGATGCAGATCTGGTTGACCATCTTGGTGGTCTGGCCTGCTCCGGCGCCGCCGAGGAGGCGGCACTCCTTCGAATAGGCGTCGATGATCGCCTTCGCCGCGGCGAACACGCCCTCGTCCTCCGAACCGCACATGACGGTGAGCTGCCCGTTCTCCGCACCGGCCTGCCCGCCGGACACCGGGGCGTCGACGAACCCGACACCACGTTCCTCGCACGCCATCGCGAGTTCGCGAGCGACGTCGGCCGACGCGGTCGTGTGGTCGACGAGCGTCGATCCCGCCTCCATCTGTTCGAGCGCGCCGTGCTCGCCGAGCACCACCTCGCGGACGTCGTCGTCGTTGCCGACGCACATCATCACGAAGTCGGCGCCCTCGGCGGCCTCACCGGGGGTCGGTGCCGCTTGGTGTCCGTGCTGGGCGACCCACGCCAACGCCTTGGTGGGGGTGCGGTTGTAGACGGTGACGTCGTGCCCGTTGGCGGCGAGATGCCCTGCCATCGGATACCCCATCACGCCGAGACCGAGAAACGCGACCTGTGCCATCCGCCGAGTCTCGCAGGTCGACCGGGTCCGTCAGAACTGCACTCCCGGATGGGGCAGAATGCGGTCGTGCCCGCCGAGACCGTACAACGTCGATGGACCGTGGCCACCTGGCTGCTCGCCGGTGTGGACGACTTCGAGGCGGTCACCCATGCGCTCGAGCCGCTGTCGGCCGACGCGATCGCGCTCCAGTCGGTGCACGAGCGCGACGCCGACACCGTGGCGGCCGCGCTCGGTATGCAGATGGCGTGGGAGGTCTCGCACTACCCCCGGTCGCGGGTCTTCATCGGTTCGTCGGTCGGGTTGGCGGTGCTGACGCCGCACCGTGTGTCGGCATCGCACGCCACCGTGACGTCGGCGAAGTCGTCGCTGTGGTCGACGAGCCGCCGGATCGCCCAGTTCTGCACGGTCGAGCGGCACGACCACACGGGCTACACGCTCGT
>JBPEWX010000695.1:0-5661 GCA_052032235.1 Ilumatobacter sp.
AAAGTGGTTCGTGCCGCCGCCGGCGCACTGTTCCACATCCCGGTCGTCGAAGCCGACCTGGCCGCGGTGCGCGACGCCGGTCTGCGTCTCGTCGGTACCTCGTCGCACCAGGGTGAACCGCACACCGATGCCGACTGGAGCGGGCGCGTCGCGATCGTGATGGGCTCCGAGGCACACGGCTTGCCCGACGACGCCCCGATCGACCAGTGGGTGCGGATCGAGCACCGGGGTCGCGCCGAGAGCCTGAACGTCGCCATGGCGACGACGTTGCTCGCCTTCGAGGCGACCCGACGGCGTTGACCGACCCCGTCAGCCCGGCGGCAGCGTCGTCGTCGTGGGCGACACGGAGGTCGTCGTCGCGGTGGTGGTGGTCGGGGCCACCGTCGTCGTCGTGGGCCGCGTCGTCGTCGGGGCCGTCGTCGTGGCCGTCGTCGTGGTCGTGGTCCGTGCGACCGTGGTGGTCGTGGCCGGTGCGGCCGTCGTCGAGGTCGTGCGCGGCGGCATCGTGGTCGTCGTGGACGTCGGGGGCGTCGTGGTCGCCGGGGGCAGACTCGGGGTCGGCACGTTGATCGGACTCGGGTTCGGGATCGGGGCGCCGGCGAACAGTGCGCGTGCGGCTGCCGCGATGAAGTCGGCCCTGGCCTGCGTGCCCGCGCTGCGCAGATGAACATGGTCGTAGTAGTTCGACCAGTCGTTCGCCGACGTCGTGAGCGCCCAGTCGGCGAGGTGGCACCGGGCCTGTCGATCGCACCAGGTCCGCAACGCCGCCGAGTACGCATCCTGTCCGGCGACGCGTGACGTCCCGGCACGGGCTCGGGTGCTGACGAAGATGACCGGGCGGCTTCCCGTCAGCCGGAGTGCTTCGTTCCAGTGCTGCTCCCACTTCTGCGGCGCGTACAGGCCGGCGTCGTTCGTGCCGAGTGCGACCACGACGATGTCGCCGAGTGCGTCGGCCTGACCCCACAGCGCCAACAGTGTGAGCCCGGACGGCGCGCACGTTTCGTTGCCCGGCAAGGGTTCCGGATACATCAGCAGCGGCCGACTGCCGTCGGTCTGGCGCTCACGACACTGCCACCCGTACGCGAGTGAGCGCCCGCCCTCGCCGTCGACCGCCGCTGCGCAGCCGATCGCAGCCAGGGCTCGCTCGTGCAGCGACTCGGCGCCCGCCATCAGCGAATCGCCGACCACGGTGACCTGGCAGCCGTCGGCGCCACCGTTGCCGAGTGACGGGATCGGCCAGGAGGGGAGCGCGCTCGAGCGTCCGCCGTCGACGTAGCGCAGGAGTTGACGGGTCTCGTGGTCGGCCTCGCCGGTCTCGGCGAGACCGAAGAGCCGCTGGAAGTTCGTGATCGCGACGACGGTGTCGGGGCCATAGGTGCCGTCGGGTGCGATGTCGGCGCCGGTCGTGGTGATCAGCATCCGCTGGAGCAGGACGACCTCGGGACCCGTGTCGCCTTCGCGCAGGGTCGGCAGGAGCAGGGCCGGGTCGATCGTCGTCGTGGTGGTCGACGACGTCGACGACGTCGTGCTCGACGCCGGTACCACGCTCACGACCGGCACGGTCGGCCTGGTCGTCGTCGTCGCTCCGGTGGTGACCGGTGCCGTGACGGTGAGCGAGGTCGTGGTGGTGGTCGACGACGAACTCGCCGTCGGCCGCACTGCGTCGTCGGCGGCCACGGTGTCGCCCGGGTCGCCGCTCGTCGCGACCACGACCCCGATCGTCAGGACGAGCGCGGCCACGAGGCCGACCACGCCGACGGCGCGTTGCCTGGCGTCGAGCCCCGAGATCCACCGCACGTTCGCGACGATACGGCCTCCGGCGGCTCCGACCACGCCGCGCGACAGCACTCCGTCCGAAACGGTTGGTGGCGCAGGCTGCCGTCGCGTAGCCTGTCGCACGTGATGGCAGCGCTGCGATTTCCGTGCCCCGGGTGGACCGCCCGGGGACGGTGACGCTCCACGATCGCGCGCCCACCCGAGTCCGTCCGGGGATGACCACTGCCCACACCGTTCGAACGTCCGCGTTGAAAGGACTCCCGTGATCGACGACATCCGCGCCGCCCAAGCGGCGGCGCTCTCCCAGGTCGAGCAGGCCGATTCGCTGGAAGCGATCGCCGCGCTCGACAGCACACTGCTCGGCAAGCAGGGCGAGATCGCCGCGTTCAAGCGGCAACTCGGTTCGCTCGAGACCGTCGACGAGAAGAAGGCCGCCGGTCAGGCGGTCAACGAGGCGCTGCAAGCCGTCGCCGCGGCGCTCGAGACGCGCAAGCGCGAACTCGGCGATGCGGCCCTCCAGGCGAAGGTCGCCGCCGAGCGACTCGACCTCACCGAGTACGTGACCGCACCGACCCGTGGACACGCCCACCTCGTCACCCAGGCGTGGGAACGACTCGAGGACGTGTTCATCGGACTCGGCTTCCAGGTGGCCGAAGGCCCCGAGGTCGAGACCGACTGGCACAACTTCGAAGCGCTCAACATGGGCGAGGGGCACCCCGCCCGCGGCGAGTTCGACACCCTCTTCGTCGACTACGCGCCCGAGGGAGGCTCCGAGGGGCGGACCGTGCTGCGCACGCACACGTCGCCGGTCCAGATCCGCACGATGCTCGAACAGGAGCCACCGATCTACATCGTGGCACCCGGTCGTGTGTTCCGTCGCGACACACCCGACGCCACACACATGCCGGTGTTCCACCAGATCGAGGGCCTGGTCATCGATCGCGACATCACCCTCGCCGACCTCGCCGGCACCATCGAGGCGTTCACCCACGCGTTCTTCGGGCCCGGGTTCTCGTCGCGCCTGCGCCCGAGCTACTTCCCGTTCACCGAACCGTCGGCCGAGTTCGACGTGCAGCGCCCCGACGGTTCGTGGCTCGAACTCGGAGGGTGCGGCATGGTGCACCCGAACGTGCTGCGAGCCGGCGGGCTCGATCCCACCGAGTGGAGCGGGTTCGCGTTCGGGTTCGGCATCGACCGCATGGCGGTCATGCGCCACCAGGTCGCCGACCTGCGCGACATGTACGCCGACGACATCCGCTTCGCGACGCAATTCTGAGAGGCAGGTAGCGACATGAAGGTTCTTCTCTCCTGGCTCAACGAGTACGGCGACTTCGCCGACCCGACCGACGACGACGCCGTGCAGCGTCTCGCCGACACGATGACCGCGCTCGGCCTGGCGGTCGAAGACATCGATCGCATCGGCGGCACCGTCGACGGGGTCGTCTCGGCGCGCGTGCTCCGACTGGAGCAACATCCCGACGCCGCGAAGGTCCAGCGGGTGTACGTCGACGCCGGCGACGGCGACGAACGCCACGTGTGGTGTGGTGCGTTCAACATGCAGGTCGGCGATGTCGTCCCGCTCGCCACCCTCGGCACCACCATGCCGAACGGGATGACGATCGAACGGCGCGGCATCCTCGGCATCGACTCCGAGGGCATGCTCTGCGCAGCCGACGAACTCGGTCTCGGCACCGACCACTCCGGCATCCTGATCCTGCCCGCCGACACGGAGCTCGGTGTGCCGTACGGCGAGGTGCTCGGGATCCGACCCGACGTGCTGTTCGACCTCGACCTGACGCGCAACCGTCCCGACTGCTGGGGATACGTCGGCATCGCCCGCGACGTCGCCGCACAGATGGGCATCGAGTTCCGACCGCCCACCCCGCCCGAACCCGAGTGGGGACCCGAGCGGACCGCTCCGGTCGAGCTCGTGTCCGGCGACCGATGTGGCCGCTTCACCAGCGTGGTCATGAGCGGCGTCGAGGTCGGGCCGAGCCCGGACTGGATGCAACGCCGCCTGCTGGCGGCCGGCATGCGACCGATCAGCAACGTCGTCGACGCCTCGAACTACGTGACGCTCGAACTGAACCAGCCGACCCACGCCTACGACCTCGAGACGTTGGGGGGCGGCGGATTCCGCATCCGGGTCGCGAACGACGGCGAACAGATGGTCACCCTCGACGGGGAGACCCGCACGCTCACCGACGCCGACGTGCTGATCTGCGACGCCGACGACGTTCCGATCGGCATCGGCGGCGTGATGGGCGGCCTCGACTCCGAGATCTCCGACACGACCACGGTCGTGGCGCACGAGATCGCCTGGTTCACCCCGCTCACCGTGCTGCAGACGTCGAGCCGTCTCGGCCTGCGCACCGAGGCCTCGGCCCGCTACGAGCGCGGCTGCGACCCGTACATCATCGACACCGCGCACGCTCGCTTCGCCGAACTGTTGGGTGAAACGTGCCCGAACCTCGTGGTGCACGCCGGCAAGGCCGACGAGCGCGGCCCCGGGCTCCCGCCGCAGGAGCGTTCGACCGAGCTGCGCATCAGCGAGGTCAACCGAGTGCTCGGCACCGAACTGACCGCCGACGACCTGCCACCGCTGCTCGACCCGATCGGGTTCACGGTGTCGGGCTCGGGCGACACCCGGACCGTCGCGATCCCGTCGTGGCGGCCCGACTCGACCGAGGAGATCGACGTCATCGAGGAGGTGGCACGCCACTACGGCTACGAGCGGGTCGGCAAGACCGTTCCGAAGTCGACCGTGCACGGCGCCTTGTCGGTCAAGCAGCAGCGTCGGCGGCTCCTCCGAGAGGTGCTTCTCGGATTGGGGATCTCCGAGGCGATGCCGAACCCGTTCCTGGCGCCCGACACACTGGCGAAGGCCGGCCTCGACGGCCCGACGATCAGCATCACGAACCCGCTCGTCGTCGAGGAAAGTGTCCTGCGCACCTCGCTGCGACCGGGGCTCCTGGAGGCGATCGCCTACAACGAGTCGCACCGGGCGACCGGCGTGAAGCTGTTCGAGATCGGCCACGTCTACCCGCCCGGTTCGGGCGAGTTGCCCGACGAGTACGAGGCGCTCTGCGTGGTGCTCGCCGGCGAGGAGGCGCCGGCAGCGATGGCGGTGTGGCGCGAGATCGCCACGGCCCTCGGTGTGGGCGCCCGCATCGACCAGGGACGCGTCCCGGCCGGACTGCACGCCACACGCTCGGCGACGCTGCAGGCCGGCAAGGACCCGACGGGTGCCGTCGGCGAGGTCGACCCGGCCGTGCTGGAACGCTTCGAGGTGACCGAGCGGGTCGCCATCGTCGAGCTCAACCTCGACGAGGTGCTCGGCCGCGAGCCGAAACCGGCACAGTGGAAGCCCGTGAGCAAGTACCCGTCGAGCGACCTCGACCTCGCGTTCGTCCTGTCCGACGACGTGCCGGCCGAGAAGCTCGAGAAGGCGATCCGCCAGGGCGCCGGCAAGCTGCTGGTCGACATCGAGCTGTTCGACGTGTTCCGTGGCGAATCGCTCGGCGACGACCGGCGCAGTCTGGCCTACCGGGTCCGTCTGCAGGCGCCCGACCGCAACCTCACCGACGCCGACATCGCCGAAGTGCGACGAGGCGCCGTCGCCGCCGCGACCAAGCTGGGCGCCGAACTGCGCGGCTGACATGCCCGGAGAGACCGATCTGGCCCGGATGCTGGCGACGCTCGACGTCGTGCGGCGTCCGGGCCGGTTCGCCTTCGTGACGGGGGAGTGGCCGGCGCTCGCCGCCGACGCTGCTGCGACGATCCACGAGGACGAAGGACCGACCTACGTGGTGACCGTCGAGCAGGCGACATCCGCCGGTGCTCCGGTCGACTTCGAGGCTGCCTGGCTCACCCTCACGGTCCACT
>JBPEWX010000696.1:0-2931 GCA_052032235.1 Ilumatobacter sp.
CCGCCGACGTACGACGTGATCGCCATCGCCGCCGTGAGCGCCGACAGGATCCAGCCGGAGTAGACGGCGGCCCGTTCGAGGTCGAGTTCGACCGAGTTGATGAACAGCGGGACGTCGACCATGGCGATCACGAGACCGGCGCCGACGACGAAGTTGACGCCGAGTGCGATCAGCAGGTTGCGCCCCTGGAAGATGCGTGGGTCGAACAGCGGGTGCTTCGAGTACGACTGCTGCACGATGAACAAGCCGGTCGCGAGCGTGGCGACGGGATAGAGCCACCACAGGTCGGGGCCGCTGCCACCGGTCAGTTCGTCGAGTCCGTTGACGCTCTGGATCTCGGCGCCGCCGAGCAGGGCGAGGTTGAGGCTGACGAGCGCGACGGTGAGCAGGGTCGCACCGACCCAGTCGATGCGGGCGCCGTGCTCGGGTCGGTCCTGACCGGCGAGCGCCCACCACGAGACCGCAAGTCCCCCGATCGCCATCGGGATGTTGAGCCAGAACTGCCACTCCCACGACAGGAACCGCACGAGCATGGCGCCGTAGAGCGGACCCCACACCCAGCCGAGGGTCTCGATCGCGCCGAGCGTGCCGAGGGCTCGGGCGCGCTTGCCCTCTTCGTACACGTCACCGACGACGGCCAGCGCGACCGGCACCATGGCGCCACCGCCGATCGCGGTGAGGATGCGGCCGAGCAGGAACCAGCGGAACGGCTCGTCGAACTGGATCGACAGCGGGATCAGGATCGTGCCGACGAGGAAGAGCAGATAGGCACCGACGAAGGTGCGCCGTCGACCGAGCACGTCGCTGACGCGGCCGGCGATCGGCATCACGGCGACGAAGGCGATCAGGTAGGCGTTGACGATCCAGGCGGCGTCGTCGAGGCCGTCGGGCAGGACGAGGCCGAGGTCGCCGATGATCGGGCGCAGCATCGTCGAGACGACGGTGAGGTCGTCGGCGGCGACGAAGACGCTGAAGCCGACGACGGCGAGGATGGCACCCGGCGAGGGTCGGCGATCGGTGCCGGTGGCGGGGCGTTCGTCGACGGCGGTCATGCGCCTGCCTCCGTGCGGACGTTGGCGGGCGGGCGGATGGTGAACGACTCGCCGTAGCGGTCGAGTTCGAGCTCCCACTGCGAGGCGGCGCCGTCGATCGTCGTGTCGAACTCGAGACGGGTCACGAGGAACGTGCCCGGATGGATCCAGAGGTCGACGGGCACGTCCTGGCCGTCGACGAGCCCGACCGTGATGTTCTCGACCTCGCTGGCCGGGGCGACACCACGCACGTGGTAGCGCTCGCCGCCTCGGTCGTCGATGCCGACGAGCTCGACGTCGCGCAGGTTGGCGAGGAGCGGCTGCCAGCCGTCCTCCGGGTCGAAGAACCGCGACGGGTCGATGTCGAAGCCGGGTGGCAGCGTCTCGAAGTCGCCGGTGACCGGGTTCGAGATCCACACCTCGTCGTCGATCGCCACGGCGCCGATCTCGGTCGTGAGGTTGCCGTCGACCGTGACGGTGAGTTGGGCCCGGGCTCGGGTCGGCACCGTGAACTGGCCGATCAGCGAGTCGAGCGCGAGCGACTCGAACTCGTCGATGAAGATCGGGGCGCCGTCGCGGTCGAGTCGGAACTCGACACTGGTCACGGCACCCATCGCCTCGGCCGCAGAGGCGATCACCTCGGTGACGTCGGCGTCGGGGTCGGCGACCGCGCCGTCGTCGAGGTCGACGATCTCCGCCGGCGTTTCGTCATCGGTGTCGCCTTCGACGTCGGCGAACACGGCCGGTTCCGACGACTTGAACGCGAAGGCGACCACGCCGACGAGCGCCGTCGCGGCGGCGACGAGCATCAGCTCGGCGAACAGCACCGGGCCGTTCGGCCGGCGTCGGGTGGTCATCGAATGGTCCTCCTGCACTGCACCCGCCCTCGGAGCACAGAACATGAGTACAACCGGGTGCCCACGTCACCTATTCCGATCCGCCGTTCCATCACACGAGCATGCCCGATCCGCCGGCCGGCGAACCGTCGCCCACGGATGGGGTCGGATACGTTTCGTCGGAACTGCCTGGCCCACGAGCGCGCCGGCCGACGAAACGTATCCGACCCCTAGCGGGCCATGGCGTAGAACTCGTCGTTCGGTCGGATGCCGGCGAAGTTGGCGTATCGGTTCGAGAGGGCGAACAGCGAGGTGATGGCGCCGATGTCCCAGATCTCGTCGTCGGTGAAGCCCTTGTCGCGCATGTCGGCCAGATCGTCGTCGGTGATGTCGGCCGAATCGTTCGCGACCAGGAGCGCGAACTCGACGATGTGACGCTGCCGCTCGGTGAGGTCGGCCTTGGCGGGGTTGGTCGCGACCTGGTCGGCGATGAACGGGTTCTTCGCACGAATGCGCAGGATCGCCCCGTGCGACACGACGCAGTACAGGCACTGGTTCTCGGCCGAGGTCGCGACGACGATCATCTCGCGTTCGGCTTTCGACAGCCCCTCGTCGCTCTCCATCAAGGCGTCGTGGAACGCGAAGAAGGCCCGGAACTCGGCCGGGCGGCGGGCGAACGCCAGGAACACGTTGGGTACGAACCCGGCCTTCTCCTGCACGCCGAGGATCGTCTCGCGGATGTCGTCGGGCAGGTCGTCGAGGTCGGGGACGTCGAAGCGGGAGATCGGGTGCTCGCTCATGACGCGAGCTTCGCGCCGATCAGGCGGCGGGGGAGCGTCGGAGCACGACCCAGAACCCGGTGCCGGCGGCGGCCGTGCAACCGGTCCAGTCGCCGGGCAGTGCGGCGGCGACGTCGAGCGCCGGCAGATGGATCGGGGTCTGGTCGCCGAGGGTGTTGATCCAGACGACGGCGCCGTCGGGCCGGAGGATCCGGTCGACCTCGCCGGGGAACAGCAACATGTTGATCATGAGCACCACGTCGGCGACGTCGTCGGCCAGCGGCA
>JBPEWX010000697.1:0-2039 GCA_052032235.1 Ilumatobacter sp.
CCCTGGGTGACAGCGATACCGCTTTGGGTGGGATCGCTTGCCCCGAATTGCGGAAGTGAACGGAAGGTGACTTCGGGCCATGGCGCATCTTCTGGCAGAGCCGTAGCCTCTCGGCCGTGGAAGCGTTCTGGAGGAACGCGGGGGTACAGCTCGGCAAGCAGTGGAAGCTGGTCGTGCTCGCCCTCGCCGTCATCACCGTCATATTGGGCATCGGACTCACCCGCAGTGAGTTCGCGACCGGGCAGGACTCGTACCTCAACCCCGACTCACAGATCGCGCTCGACAACGTCGAGTTCCAGGATCAGTTCGGCGGCGAGGCGATCATCCTCCTGTTCGAAGCCGAAGGCGACGCCGACATCCGCGACCTGTTCCGCGACGGCGACATCGCCGAAATGCGGCGGTTGATCGCCGAGCTCGAAGCGCTCCGCGACGACACGGGCCTGATCTCGTCGATCGTCACCCCGCTCAACGCGCTCGAGTACTCCAGCGAACTCCTCAACGGGCCCGGCCAGGCAGCGCTGCTCGCGGCGCCGGGCCGCGACGAGGCCGGCGCGGAGACGCGCAGTGCCGACATCTCGACCAGCTTCGTCCGTCTCGGCGCCGTGCCGAACGAGGACAAGGTCATCGAGACCGGCACCGACGGCGGCGAGCCGAACCCCGAGTGGATCGAACTGCTCCTGTTCGACAACACCGGCTACGAGATCGTCGACGGCGAGCCGGTCGCGCCGCCGATCGACGAGCGCGGCATCCGACTCTCGCTCGCCGGCTCGTTCCCCGACACCCAGACGGCCGTCGGCGGCATCGTGCTCACCGGCAACATCAGCCTCGACGACCAGAGCCTCATCACCGACGAGATCCTCGAACTGCTCGACACCGCCAGCTTCGAGAACTTCGATCTGACGGTCACCGGTTCGCCCGTGTACCTGAAGGAGATCAACGACTATCTCCAGGGCGGCATGATCACCCTCGGCCTGATCGCCATGGCCGTCATGGCGATCGTGCTCGCCGTCATGTTCCAGGTGCGTTGGCGCCTGCTGCCGCTGCTCGCCGTCGCGATCGGCGTCGTCTGGACGTTCGCCCTCATCGGCTGGATCGGCATCGACCTGTCGCTCGTCACGATCTCCGGCCTGCCCATCCTGATCGGCCTCGGCATCGACTTCGCGATCCAGATCCACAACCGGGTCGAGGAAGAGGTCGTGCTCGATCACGACGAACACCCGATCTCCGAGACCGTCGCGAACCTGGCGCCGCCGCTCATCGCCGCCGCGCTCGCCGGCATCGTCGCCTTCATCGCGCTGCAGCTGTCGAAGGTGCCGATGATCCGCGACTTCGGCTGGCTGCTCATGATCGGCGTCGGCGTCCTGCTGATCATCGGCATCATCGTGCCGGCCACCCTGCTCGGCATCCGCGAGTTCAAGAGCCGCACCGCCGACCGTGGCGAGTCGTGGGTCGAGAAGATCGTCGTCAAGCTCGGCGGACTGCCCACCAAGGCCGGCCTCGTGCTCGTGTTCGTCTCGCTGTTCCTGTTCGTCGGCGGCATCCTCGTCGAGGGACGCACCAAGATCGAATCCGACCCGCTGCGCTGGATCGACCAGGACAGCCAAGTCGTCGAAGACGTCGACCACCTCACCGAAGCCACCGGCTTCGCGTCGACGATGGGCATCCTCGTCCAGGCCAACAACGTGTACGACGACGACGTCGTCGCCATGCTCTGGGACTTCACGCTCGACGCCGAGGAACGACCCGAGGTCATCACCACCTCGTCGCTCGTCAACACGATGGGCAAGATCCTGAAGGTCGACGGGGCCACACCGATCCCGCCGACCGCCCAGGAGATCGAGGCCGCCGCCGAGGTCGCCCCCGACGACATCCGCAGGGCACTCGTCAACGACGACGCCACGGCCGCGCAGGTCAACCTGCGACTCGCCGCGTCGAGCCTCGAAGAACGCTCGGTGCTCGTCGACGAACTGCAGGCCGACCTCGACGCCCGCATCGCCGACCTCGACGTGCCGGCCGACTCGATCCTCTTGGTCGACCTG
>JBPEWX010000698.1:0-7524 GCA_052032235.1 Ilumatobacter sp.
CGAGCGCGTGTCCGTGCCCGGCTCCCCCGGCTTCGAGGGCGAGATCGGCGGCAGCATGGCCGAGTTCTCCGCCGAGTACATGACCTACATCGAGGACTATCTCGACGACGACCTCAAGGTCGTCGGCGACCGCATGATGGCGCTGCTCCGCTCGATGGACGAACTCCATCAGGGGTTCGCCGTGAGCCAGCTCGACCACGCGCTCCAGACCGCCACCCGCGCCGAGCGCGACGGCGCCAGCGAGGACATGATCGTCGCGTCGCTGTGCCACGACGTCGGCAAGACCTTCTCGAACATGAACCACCCGGCGATCGCGGCGGAGATGCTGCGACCGTGGGTGAGCGACGAGGCGTACTGGGTCGTGAAGTACCACCAGGACTTCCAGGGCCGCCACTACTACGGCCGGATCGGCATGGATCCCGAGATGCGCCGCAAGCACCTCGGTCACGAGCACTACGCCATGGCCGAGCGGTTCGCCGACGACTGGGACCAGACCGCCTTCGACCCCGACTACGAAGCCGAATCGCTCGACCACTTCGAACCGCTCGTGCGCAAGGTGTTCTCGCGCACGCCCCGTCGCGGCTGATCGTGTCGTCCGCAACCACGGCGCCCGGCGCCGGACCGAGCAGCGTCACCTTGCTCGTCAACGGTGACGTCGTCACGATGAACCCGAACCGCGACGTGCTCGTCGGCGGTGCAATCGCGATCGCCGGCGACCGCATCGTCGCCGTCGGCTCGACGTCGGAGCTGCGCACCGCGCACCCCGGCGCCACCGAGGTCGACCTGTCGGCGTGCGTCGTCACGCCCGGCATGATCGATGCCCACCAGCACCTCACCGGCGACCCGCTGATCCGCAGCTGCATCCCCGACCTGCTCCCGCCGGGCGCGTCGATCTTCGAGTGGTCGGTGCCCGTCCACGCCGCTCACGAGCCGGACGACGACGAGGCGTCGGCGGTCCTGTCGGCGGTCGAGGCCCTCACCGCCGGCGTCACCACGGTCGTCGAGGCCGGCACCGTCGCACACGCCGATCGTGTCGCAGCCGGTCTCCAGCGCCTCGGCCAACGCGCCACGCTCGGCGTGTGGGGATGGGACATCGAAGAGGGCCCGTTCACCGCTCCGGCCGACGAGGTCCTCGCTCGGCAGGCGTCGGTGATCGACTCGTTCCCGGCGGGCGGTCTCGTCGAGGGCTGGGTCACGCTCGTCGGCCACGACCTGGCGTCGGATGCGCTCCTCGCCGGTGGCGCCGACCTCGCACGTGCCAAGTCGACCAACATGACGATGCACCTGTCCCCCACGTCGTCCGACCCGGAGCGCTATCTCGAGAAGACGGGCAAGCGTCCGGCCGTTCACCTGAACGACCTCGGAGTGCTCGGCGAACACCTGCTGCTCGGTCACGGTGTGTGGCTCGACGACGCCGAAGTCGAACTCGTCATCGACACCGAGACCGCCATCGCCTACTGCCCGTGGGCGTACCTGCGGCTCGGTCAGGGCGTCTGTGCCCACGGGCGCCACGCCGAGATCGTCGAACGCGGCGGTCGGGTTGCATTCGGCTGCGATGCGACCAACGCCGGCGACTCGATCGACATCCTGCGCACTGCTGCGGTCGCCGCCGGCATCGCCCGCGATGCGGCCGTCGATCCGACCCGGTTCGGGGCGCACCAGGCGTTCGAGTTCGCGACCATCGCCGGTGCCGAAGCGATCGGCATGGCCGATCGGGTCGGATCGATCGAGGTCGGCAAGCAGGCCGACATCGTGGTCCACCGCACCGACACACCCGGCTGGACGCCGCGCGGCGACGTCGGCCTGCAGCTCGTGTGGGGCACCGACGGCCGCAGCGTCCGCGACGTCTGGGTCGCCGGCCGTCAGGTGGTCGCCGACGGCCGCCCGACGGCGATCACCCAGGACGAACTGGCCGAGATGGCGACCCATCGCCAGACGAAGTTGCTGGAGCGTGCCGGCATCGAGGTGCCGCACCTCTGGCCGCACCGCGACGCCCGCTGACCGACGAACAACGAGCGAGGAGACGATCGACATGGAGATGCGCGTGCTGGGCCGAACCGGCGTCCAGGTGGCCCCGTTGGGTCTGGGCACGATGGTGCTCGGGGCTTGGGGCAACACCGACCACGACGAGTGCTCACGCATCGTCAACCGAGCACTCGACGAGGGCCTGAACTTCGTCGACACCGCCGACGTCTACGCGTTCGGCGAGAGCGAGGAGATCGTCGGCAAGGCGATCGCCGGACGACGCGACGAGGTCGTGCTCGCCACCAAGTTCCACAACGGCATGCCTGGCCCCGACGGCGAGTTCGACCCGAATCGGCGCGGCAACGCACGACGCTGGATCCGGCGAGCGGTCGAGGACAGCCTGCGACGCCTCGACACCGATCACATCGACCTGTACCAGGTCCATCGTCCCGACCCGATGACCGACGTCGCCGAGACGATCGACGCGCTCACCGATCTGGTGCGCGAAGGCAAGATCCTCACGTGGGGCACCTCGACCTTCCCGGCCGAGGAGTTGGTCGAGACGTGCTGGGCAGCCGACCGGCGAGGCGTCGCCGCACCGCACACCGAACAACCGCCGTACTCGATCTTCTGTCGGGCGATCGAACGCGACGTCCTGCCGACGTGCCGTCGCCACGGCATCGGCGTCATCGTCTGGAGCCCACTCTCGGGCGGCTGGTTGACCGGCAAGTACTCACGCACCGCTCCCCCGCCCAGCGACTCGCGCGCGGCCACCAACCCCGACCACTTCGACGGCGACAACGACGACAAGTTCGACGCCGTCGAGCGACTCGGGGCGATCGCCGACGATGCCGGCCTCACGCTCACCCAGCTGGCGCTCGGCTTCACGCTCGCCCATCCCGATGTCGACGTCGCCCTGATCGGGCCGCGCACCGAGGCCCAGCTCGACGACCTGCTGACCGCGCGCGACGTCGTGCTGTCCGACGACGTGCTCGACGCGATCGACGAGGTCGTTCCGCCGGGCACCGACCTGAACCCTGCCGACCGTGGGTGGACCCCGCCGTCGCTCGACCGAACGTTCCGACGCCGAGGAGGCGCCCGATGAAAGCCATGCAGTACGACCATCACGGCACCAGCGAGGTGCTGCAGTACACCGACGTCGCCGACCCCGAACCGGGGCCCGCCGACGTCGTGGTCGACGTCGCTGCGTGCGCACTCAACCGGCTCGACCTGGTCCAACGCAACGGCTGGTACACGCTGCCCGGCTACACGCTCCCCCACATCGCCGGCATGGACGTCGCCGGTGTCGTGTCGGCGGTCGGCGACGAGGCCGCTGCGGCAGGCTGGTCGGAAGGTGACCGTGTCGTCGTCGACCCGTCGTTGGCGGGCGTCGCCGACTCGTCGAAGCTGGCCGGCATGGGTGACCTGTACGGCGATCTCGGCGTGATCGGCGGCACGGTCGCCGGCGGTTACGCGGAGCGGTGCCTCGCACCGGCATCGCACCTCTACCGGGTCCCGGACGACATGGACCTCGCCCACGCAGCGACGTTCCCGACGACCTTCCTGACCGCCGGCCACGCCCTCTTCGCGGTCGCCGACCTCCAGCCAGGTGAGACGGTGATGATCCATGCGGCGGGCAGCGGCGTGTCGGTCGCTGCGATCCAGATGGCCGTCGACCGCGGGTGCACCGTGCTGGCGACCGCCGGCAGCGAGTCCAAGCTCGAACGTGCCCGCGAACTCGGTGCCTCGCACGTCTGCAACAACCGCACCGGCGACGTCGCCACGTGGGCTCGCGAGGTCACCGACGGCCGCGGCGTCGACGTCGTGTTCGATCACGTCGGCACGGCTCTATTCCCGCCGTCGATCTTCTCGCTGGCGATCGGCGGCCGCCTCGTGTGCTGCGGGAACACCTCCGGCGACGAGGCCGTCATCCCGAGCCTCGGTTTCCTGTTCCACTCCGGGATCAAGATCATGGGGTCCGACCCGTACGCCCCCGACGAGTTCGGGCCGCTCTGGGAACAGTTCTGCGAACGGCGCTACCCGCAGGTCATCGACGCCGAGTTCGCGCTCGCCGACGCAGCCGACGCCCAGGACCGTCTCGAGAACAACGACGTGTTCGGCAAGGTCGTGCTCCGGCCGTGACCGCGTCGGGTGACTCCCCCTTCCCCGAACTGAAGAAGACCCACACGATGGCCCGCACGGGCCGTCCGTACACCGACTACAAGCCACCCGCCGCAGCCCCGGTCTGGGCGGCGATCGAGGGGTACGGGCGCTTCCACGTGCTCGTCGCCGCGCTCGAACTCGGTGCGTTCGAGGCGCTCGCCCGGGCCGACGGTCGCACCGGCGAGGAACTCGCCGGCGAGCTCGGCGTGTCGGCCCCGCACCTCACGACGCTGCTGGAAGGCGTGGTCGCGCTCGGCTTCCTCGAGCACCATCACGGGCACTTCTCGCTCAACGACACCGCCAAGCGGTACCTCCTCGTCGACGGCCCGGCTTCGATGGTCGATCTGGTCCCCGTCTCACCGGGCCCGCTCGCGAACTGGAGCGACCTCACCGAAACCGTGCGCACCGGCGCGCCGCCGTCGCCGATCGACGACGACCCGGCCGCGTTCTACCGGCCGCTCGTGGCCGGCACGTTCACGACCATCTTCCGCTGCGCGAGCCGAGCCGACCTGAAGTTGCGCTACTCGGCGCTCCCTGCGCCTCGGGTGCTCGACCTCGGCGCCGGCGCGGCGCCGTGGTCGTGCGCGATCCTCGGCGCCAACCCGGGCGCCACATCGGTCGTGAACGACCTCGACGGAGTCGTCGACCTCGCCGAGGCCAAGCTGACCGAGCACGGGCTGACCGATCGCTGCGAGATCCGAACGGGCGACTACCTCGAGATCGACGTCGAAGACGACTCGTACGACCTCGTCGTGCTCGGCCACATCCTGCGCGCCGAGAGCGACGACCGTGCCCGCGCCTTGATCGATCGCGCCGCCCGTGCGTTGAAGCCCGGCGGCCGTGTGCTGATCGGCGACTACTTCGCCGACCGCCAACGGGCACTCGAACCGCACGCCCTGATGATGGGCGTGACGATGATGGCCAGCACTCGCCATGGCCGCGTGTTCCGATACGCCGACCTCGCCACGCAGTTGCGCGACGCCGGCTTCGAGGCACTCCGCCTCATCGAGCCGATCGGTTTCCAGATGGTCGCCGTCGGCACGCTCGCACCCGGAGGGACGACACCATGACCGACTCGAACGCTCACCCCGACGCTCCCCAGCCGATCGACACCCTCGTCGACGCCTGGTACGTCGTGACCATGAACGAGACCCGCGACATCATCCATCGCGGCTCGATCGCCATCCACGACGGCGCGATCGTCGAGGTCGGCAAGACCGCCGACCTCGAGCGTCGCTACGCCCCGGCCCAGCGCCTCGGCGGCGACCGATTCGTCGCCGCGCCGGGCATGGTCAACACCCACATCCACATCACCGGTGAGCCGTTGACCCGTGGCTACGTGCCCGACGACACCCCGTTCGAGGAGAACGTGTTCGTCTGGCTCACCAACCTCTACGCCGCCTACGCCGAGGGCGACGAGCGGTGCTCGGCCCAGTTGGCCGCCACCGAGATGCTCCGGTCGGGAACCACCACCTTCCTCGAAGCCGGCACCATCCGTCTCCTCGACGAGGTGTTCGACGGTCTCGCCGAGACGGGCATCCGAGGTCGCCTCGGCGCCTGGGTGTGGGACCTTCCCCCCGAACCCGACGTGTACCGCCAGACCACCGACGAGGCGATCGCACGGCTCGACGACCAGCTGACCCGCTACCGCACGTTCGCCGACGGCCGGTTGGGCGCCTGGTCGACCGTGGTCGGCCACACGACCTGTTCCGACCCACTCTGGAAGGCGGCGCGCGAACTCGCCGATACTCACGACGTCGGGCTCAGCTTCCACATGTCGCCCGCGAAATCCGACCCCGACGGCTTCATCGCCGAGTTCGGGCAACGGCCGTTCGAGCACCTCGACGAGATCGGCGTGCTCGCCGCCGACGCCTGCGCGACGCACTGCGTCCACGTCGACGATCGCGAGATCGACGCGATGGCTCGCACCGGCACCAGCGTCGCCCACTGCCCGACCACGGCGCTCAAGGTCAGCTACGGCGTGACCCAGATCGGCAAGATGCCCGAGATGGTGCAGCGTGGCGTGAACGTCTCGATCGGCACCGACGGCAACAACGCCTCGAACTACTCCGATCTCATGCGGGCCACCTACCTCGTCGCCGGACTCTTCAAGGACGGCCGGATCGACCCCCAGATGTTCCCGGCCGAGAAGGCGCTCGAGATGGCGACCCTCGGTGGCGCCCGCTCGATGACGATGGACGACCAGATCGGTTCGCTCGAGGTCGGCAAGCGAGCCGACGTCGTGTTGCACGACACCGACCGACCCGAGTGGCGACCGTTGTTCAACGTGGTGAACCAGCTGGTCTGGTCGGCCGACGGTCGTGGTGTCCACACCGTCTTGGTCGACGGTCGCGTCGTCGTGGAGGATGGCCACATGACGACGATCGACGAGGCAGCGCTGTGGGCCGAGGCCCAGCAGCGCGGCGAGGAGATCGTCGCCCGTTCCGGACTGCCCGACCGGGCGAAGTTCCCCGTTCTGTGATGCCCGACGCGATGGAGCGTGACTCATGACCTGGTGGGAGGCGATCCTGCTCGTCGTCGGCGGCCTGGCCGCCGGCGTCATCAACACGATGGCCGGTGGCGGCTCTGCACTGACCGTGCCACTGCTGGTGCTCGCCGGCGTACCCGGCAACCAGGCGAACGGTTCGAACCGTGTCGGCATCCTCGCCGCCAGCGCATCGGCGGTGCTGTCGTTCCGCAACTCGAAGGCCACGTCGCTCGACGGCTCGTCGAAGGTGCTGCTGCCGACGGTGATCGGTTCGGTCATCGGCTCGGTGGCGATCAGCCAGATCGCCGATGACACGTTCGAGACCGTCTTCGGGGTGCTGATGATCCCGATCGTCATCCTGACCGTGCTCAAGCCGAAGCCCAAGCTCGAGGTCGAGCCGTGGCCGGCGTGGGTCACCTTCGCCGTCTTTCTCGGGATCGGCATGTACGGCGGCGCGTTCCAGGCCGGCGTCGGGCTGGTGCTGCTCACAGCGCTGACGCGAGCCGGCTACGACCTGGTGACCGCCAACAACATCAAGGTGTTCATCAACCTCGTCGTGACGGCGATCGCCCTGCCGGTGTTCATCATCAACGGCGACGTCGTCTGGGGCCCGGCGCTGATCCTCGCGGCCGGCTTCCTCGCCGGCGGCTGGTTCGGTGCCAAGCTCGCCGTCAAGGGCGGCGAACAACTCGTGCGCATCTTCATGATCGTCGCCGCCCTCTACCTCGCCGGCAGCCTCATCGGCGTCTGGTGACGACGCCCCCAACCGACACGAACGCACACATCCACCGTCTCGACGGCCGGACCGGCCAGTCTGAGGCGATGCGGTTCTTCAACGCCACGAGGTCGCCGTCCGACGACGGTGAGCTCGCGACGCTCCGACAACTCTTCCTCCAGTTCTGCGTCGC
>JBPEWX010000699.1:0-3046 GCA_052032235.1 Ilumatobacter sp.
ACGCATTGCGATGCATCTGCAGCTCGGAGGGCTGCGCCGGTAGCCTCGCTGCGATGCTTCGTTTCCTCACGGCCGGTGAATCACACGGGCAAGCGCTCGTCGTGGTGCTCGAAGGACTGCCCGCCGGGCTCGAGATCACGGTGGAGGAGATCCAGGCCGAGATGGCCCGGCGCCGACTCGGCTACGGCCGTGGCCCCCGCCAGCGGTTCGAGGTCGACGAGCTGACGCTGATCGGCGGTGTCCGCCACGGCCGCACGCTCGGTTCGCCCGTCGCGATCGAGATCAAGAACACCGAGTGGTTCCGCAGCGACAAGTGGCACGAGGAGATGTCGCCGGCGCCCGGTGAGACGAAAGACCCGCTCACGCTGGTCCGTCCCGGCCACGCCGACCTGGCCGGCATGCAGAAGTACGGCTTCACCGACGCTCGCGACGTGCTCGAGCGGGCGTCGGCACGTGAGACGGCCGCCCGAGTGGCCGGGGGAGCGATCGCCAAGAAGCTGCTGTCGTCGCTCGACGTCGAAGTCATCTCGCACGTGATCCAGATGGGTCAGGCCAAGATCGCCGACGACGCCGCCCGCCCGACGCCCGCCGACCTCGAAGCGGTCGACGGCGACGAGGTGCGCTGCTTCGATCCTGCCGCGAGCGCGGCGATGGTCGACGAGATCAAGGCCGCCGCGAAGGAAGGCGACTCGCTCGGAGGCGTCGTCGAGGTGCTCGGCTTCAACGTGCCGATCGGCCTCGGCTCGCACGTCCACTGGGATCGCAAGCTCGACGGCATGCTCGCCCAGGCGCTCATGTCGATCCAGGCCGTGAAGGGCGTCGAGATCGGTGACGGGTTCGAGGTGGCCGGGCGGCTCGGTAGCGCGGCGCACGACCCGATCCGCTGGGACAGTGATCAGCAGCGCTACACGCGCCTGTCGACGCTGGCCGGTGGCCTCGAGGGCGGCATCTCGAACGGCGAGTTGGTCGTGGCCCGTGCCGCCATGAAACCGCTGGCCACCCTGAACCGGCCGACGCTCGAAACGGTCGACGTGGTCACCAAGGAGACGGGTGTCTCGTTCAAGGAGCGCACCGACGTCACCGCCGTGCCCGCCATGGGCGTCGTGGCCGAGACGATGGTCGCCCTCGTCCTCGCGCAGGAGGCATTGCGCAAGTTCGGTGGCGACTCGATGAGCGAATTCGTGCGGAACGCCGAGTCGTTCAGCGCGAACCTGGAGCCATGACCGGCCTGCGCCACCTGACGGTTCCCCTCGACGATCGCTCGTACGAGGTCGTCGTCGGACCGGGCGCAGCCTCGTACCTCGGTTCCGTGTTGCCGGCGAGTGCCCGCCGAGCGGCGATCGTCACACAGGACTCGATCCCGGTCGAGGTGCACACCGACCTGCCGTACGAGCGGTTCGTGATCGGCGAGGGAGAGCAGCACAAGTCGCTCGAGACGATCGGTGAGCTGTGCCGTGGCTTCGCGCGGATGGGGCTCACCCGCAACGACGTGGTGATCGGTGTCGGTGGCGGCATGGTCACCGACGTCGCCGGGTTCGCGGCGGCGTCGTACCACCGGGGCGTTCCCGTGGTGCACGTGTCGACGACGCTGCTCGGCATGGTCGACGCGGCGATCGGCGGCAAGACCGGCGTCAACCTGCCCGAGGGCAAGAACCTGGTCGGCGCGTTCTGGCAGCCGAGCGGCGTGATCTGCGACCTCGACGCGCTCGACAGTCTGCCCGACCGGGAGCGGCGCTGCGGGCTGGGGGAGATGGCGAAGTACCACTTCCTCACCGGTGACGACCTGCTCGCGCTCGACCTGACCGATCGGGTCGCCCGATGTGTCGAGATCAAGGCCGAGGTGGTGGCGAGCGACGAACGCGAGGGTGGTCGTCGGGCGATCCTCAACTACGGCCACACGCTGGCGCACGCGCTCGAGATCTCGACCGAGCACCGCCTCGCCCACGGCGAAGCGGTGGCGATCGGGCTGATCTTCGCGGCCCATCTGGCGAACGTGATGGGTCGCATCCCGGTCGAGCGTGTCGACGAGCACTTCGCCGTCGTGGGGGAGGAGTACGGGCTCGCCACCGACATCCCGGCCGGGCTCGACGCCGACACCCTCGTGAGCCTGATGCACCGCGACAAGAAGGCGCTCGACGGGCTGACGTTCGTGCTCGACGGACCGAACGGTGTCGAGGTCGTCGCCGGTGTCGACGAGGCACCCGTGCGCGAAGCGCTCGACCGCATGCTGCCGTGAGCTTCGACCGGCTCGAGACCGACCGGCTGGTGCTGCGTCGCTGGACCGACGCCGACCGGCCGGCGTTCCACGCCATGAACAGCGATCCGGCGGTGATGGCGACGCTCGGCCCGGTCATGCGGCGCAGCGAGTCGGATGCGTTCATGAACCGCATCACCGAAGCGTTCGACCTGCAGGGCTACGGCCTGTGGTGCGTCGAGGCAGAGGGCGAGCCGATCGGGTTCACCGGCTACATGAAGCCGTGGTTCCGTGACGGCGTCGAGATCGGCTGGCGCATCATGTCGCACGCCTGGGGTCGTGGCTACGCGCCCGAGGCGGCGAGGGCGTGTCTCGACCTGGGGTTCCGGCCACGCGACGACGGCGGGATCGGTTTCGACGAGGTGATCACGTTCACCGCGAAGACGAACGACAAGTCGATCCGAGTGATGGAGAAGCTGGGCTTCACCCGCGACCCCGACGGCGACTTCGACCACCCGGGCGTGGCCGAGGGCAACCCCCTGCGCCCCCACGTGCTCTACCGCATGACCGCAGCGGAGTGGTCGACCCGCTGACTACTCGGGTCCTGTCGCGACGATGGCGTCGACGTCGGCTCGGTCGGCGTCGGTGAGGTGCCAGCCGGCGGCGGCGACGTTGGCCTCGATCTGCTCGGGCTTGGTGGCGCCGGCGATCACGGTGGCGACCAATGGGTGCGAGGTGTGCCAGCTGATGGCGAGATCGAGCAGGGTGCGGCCGTGATCGGCGGCGAACTCGATCAGCCGCTCGACGACGGCGAGCTTGTCGTCGTCGATGAACTTCTCGGCGCGATCGCCC